>NZ_JAYGHN010000003.1:0-273572 GCF_034931845.1 Calothrix sp. UHCC 0171 | reverse complement strand
AAGCGACTTGAAATTTTTAGTGATTGTCGAGGACTGGTTGCTGGGATGTCTCAAAGTTGAACTGGGACAAACTGTTGATTGGTCAAAACAATCCAACCGTTTGCGGTTAGTATTAGTTGAAGCTTACTCAAATGCTGTCCGCCACGCTCACAGAGACAAACCAAACGCCCCAATTCTCATTCGTTTAGAACTTCAAGAACGAGAAATCGCTTTAGAAATTTGGGATCGTGGTAATGGCTTCGATCTCTCTGAATACTTTGCCCCTAGCCCCAGCGATAAGCAGGAAGGTGGTTACGGGTGGTTGATTATGAATCGACTGATGGATAAAGTTGAGTACCAATTAGAGGTTAATGGTGGTAATTGCTTGAAGTTGGAAACTACTTTACCTGAAATCGCTGAATAAACTGGAATTTTCAAAACTAGACTATATCTGTTTAATTGGCGAACGGTAAAGTTATTTAACAACTCGAAATTTAATAAATCTAGAATAAGCAAATTTAGACTGTTATTCTGAGTCCAGGCATAGTCAAATATTTAGTAATGTAAAGAAAATTAATACAAATTGCTAAATTTATTTGATTTATAGCTCCTATTAATTAATGATTGAAGTAGTAGCTAGCCTCTTGCTAATTTATTACGGAGCAAGGTTCTTAAACACTCAAAGTTTAGGAGCCTGCTTCCCTATATAGCCAAGAGAAAGGCGAGAAATGGAAGGAAGTATTTTCAGTAATTTTAATCCAGTCACCCCTACCGCCGCAGATGTCTTAATTCCTGTGGGATGCTAAGAGTTTTTCCTGAATGTAAATAAGTTATTTTGGTTAGTTCCAGAAAAATAACCAAGTGATGTTAGAACGTTTGGTTCTGGAATTCCTGGAAATTTGTACTTGGAAATTAGAGATTTTCTAGATGGAGAAAAAATTTTAGCTGTCACCATAATTTTACCTTTATAGCTACCGCTAGAATTTGGTTCTGTTGACTATATAGTGTATAGTGAGGATGCAGCTGATTTTGCAAAAGTCAAGAAGTAAGATCAATGAATAAATTACCAAGAGTCAGCAGCAGTGAAGTCAAGCAGAAAGCTCTAGAATTGGGGTTTCACAAAGTAGGTATTGCCACACTGGATAGTAGTGAGACAATCGCAGTACATAGGTTGCAAGCATGGTTAGCGCTGGGTTATCAAGCCGATATGGAATGGATGGCAAACCCAAAACGTCAAGATATAAAATTAGTCATGCCGGAAGTGCGATCGCTCATTTGTGTAGCATTGAATTACTATACTCCTCATCAACGTCCCGAAGGCGAAGAATATGCAAAAATATCTCGCTATGCATGGGGGCGAGACTATCATAAAATTATGCATAAGAAATTGAAGGCGTTGAATAGTTGGTTGGCATCGCTTTCTAGTGAGGTGATAGCAAGATATTATACAGATACAGGACCTGTCCAGGACAAAGCATGGGCACAGAGGGCAGGAATTGGTTGGATTGCTAAGAATGGAAATTTAATTTCGCGAGAGTACGGTTCGTGGATATTTTTGGGAGAAGTGCTGACAAACTTAGAATTAGCACCCGATTCCCCGCATAACCCGCATTGCGGCACTTGTACTCGTTGTCTAGAAGCATGTCCGACTGAGGCGATCGTGTCAAGTGGTGTTGTGGATGCAAATCGCTGTATTGCTTATCACACTATTGAAAACCGTAACGAAGAGTTGCCTAAAAGTATCCAGTCAAATTTACAGGGTTGGGTAGCAGGTTGCGACATCTGCCAAGATGTTTGTCCTTGGAATCAACGTTTTGCAACAGCTACGAATGTATCAGAATTTGAGCCATATGCTGGGAATTTAGCACCCAAGTTGGTAGAATTAGCGGCAATATCTGATGAGAACTGGAATCAACAATTTCCAGCATCAGCACTAAGGCGAATTAAGCCGGAAATGTTACGAAGGAATGCACGTGCAAATATTGAAGCATCCCAGGCAAAAGCATGACCAAGAAAGTTATTATTTTTGATTTTGATGGCACAATTGCCGATACTGTGGATGCACTAGTAAATGTTGCCAATCGTCTAGCTGTCGAGTTTGGTTACATTCAAATCACACCGGAAGAACTCGCTATATTAAGGAATTTGACATCGAGAGAAATTCTTAAATACTCCGGAATTTCGGTTTTTAAAATTCCTTTTTTGGTGAAAAAAGTTAAATCAGAATTAAAAAATAAGATTCCTGAATTACAACCCATTCATGGGATTAAAGATGCGCTTGCAGAATTAACACAACAAGGGCATAGATTAGGAATTATTACTTCTAATTCCCAAGATAATGTCAGTGAGTTTTTGAAAATTAATCAAATGAATGATTTATTTGAATTTGTGTATTCTGGTGTGACAATATTCGGGAAGACAACAATTATTAATAATGTGTTGCGGCAAAAGCAACTCAAGGTACAAGAAGTGATTTATGTAGGAGACGAGACACGTGATGTAGAAGCATCGAAAAAAGCAAATATTAAAGTAGTAGCAGTGACTTGGGGATTTAATTCCTATGAGGTTTTATCAAGGCAGAAACCTAATTTTTTGATTAATCAACCTCAAGAATTATTAGATGTAGTTAATACTAGTTCGTAGTTATTTTAATTAATCTTAGTGAAGACGTGAAATATTAATACTTTCACAAGAAAAGGTAGCTTAAATAAGTTGCAATTATGATTAAATTTATAATTTTTTTGCTGATATGTTAGCATACCTCGATTTTACACTTTGCTGAGTCTAACGTGAGTTCGATAAGTTTAAAAGGAGAGCATCCCAATTTTGCAAAAATACGCCGGAAAGCTCCCTAATCTCCAGGAAGCGGGCTAGAAGCCCGCACTACTCATAAGGATTATGGGAATTTAACTCGAACTCACGTTAATCTAAATTATTAAACAGTATTTACATTTTAGGTTTACCCATTTCCAAGGCTTTTTTAACTAAATCGTCATCAACATTAGTAACAGGTTCGTTACGGGAGGCAATTCCATCTGCCATCTCTAGAAAATCTTCAGGATTTCCAGTTTCTACTGCTACAGTTTTTGTTTCTTTGGGTTCTGTAACTTTATGTTTGGGGGCAACTGCTGCTTCTGCTAATTTTTTACCTTCTGGTGTGTTTGCAACTTCGCTAAGGCTCATTTTTTGTGCAGCTGCGTAGTCGGCTTCAAAGTCTACTTTCGGTGCTTTTTCTTCACCAGCCTCAATGTTTTCAGCTAGTAATTGTGCGTCATGGGTTGAGGCAACCCCAGGATTGGTTTTAATGTCGTCTGCCATAATTTTCGTTCTTGGGAATATGTACGCATTTGTTTCAATGTTATGAGTTTATCAATCATGCCAATTCATAGTAGATACCAATTGATAGATTAATTTCTATACAAAAAGGTAGATACAGCAGGATTTCAGATTCAGTATTCAATATTAATACCGATTCAAAAAATGTTTGCAACATATCCAGAATATGAGACGCAATATATCCCGTCTCTACAAAATTCATCTGTCGCATTCTTTTTTCAAATTGGTATAAGAAGTCAGAAAGCTTTTAATATCATGCCTTTTGATTACATTTTCAGACAGTATTAGTGATTGAATATGTCACAATATTGGCTTTTCAAATAGTAGTAACGAGATAAAGAAATCAACTACAAAAATTGCTACCCAAGAGCTAACAACTGCTGCGGTTGCGGCTTCTCCAACTTGCTTTACTCCCCCTCTTGTGCTGAGTCCCCAGTTGCAACTGTTGACTGCAACAATTATCCCAAATAGGAAAGATTTAATCATGACAGCGAACAAATCTGATGGTTCTAAAAATTCTCTAATTGATTCTAAAAACACCTCTGGTGCTACTTGATAAAATTGTGATGCAATCAGAATTCCACCTAATACCCCCACTACGAGAGCCAAAATTGTGGCGATTGGAACCATAATACAGCAGGCAATGACTCTGGGAACTACTAGATAATTAATTGGGTCAGTTCGTAACATATAAAGCGCGTCTATTTGTTCACTGACTCGCATTGAAGCTATTTCTGCTGCAAATGCAGAACCTACTTGTCCAGCAATGATGCTAGCAGTTAAAATGGGGGCTAATTCTCGACAAAATGCTAGAGCAAAAGCACCTCCAACAGTATCTAAAGCCCCATATTTGACTAACTCACGTGCTGTTTGAATCGTAAAAATCATTCCAGCAAAACCATTCACAAGTAGAACTGGTGATAGTGATTTTGGTCCGGCTGTCACCATATGTTCCATGATTTTGCGATCGCAAGTTTTGCCTTGGATAAAACGTAGCCAAACTTGACCAAAAAGCAGCAAAGTAGTGAAAAATTGGACAATCCCTGATGGTTTCGTATTTTCTTTTGGTTGCAATTTTACCATCACGATGACTAAGTATTTTTGCAATTATGCTAACGCAAATTCCGCCTAGCGTTTGGGAATTTTAGTGATTTTTAAGTATGACAATAATTCATGTTACCAATTGAACAAGTAGTGTGGAGAGGAGTTTCCGGGGAGATGTTCTTCACGGAAAACTCCGGGGCATCTTGCCCACGTTTGGGAAATAGCAAGCGAGACGCTTGCACTACTTATTTTTTACATGATTCCGAATGCCTTGATTACAGCACATTTCCAATCCCAAATTGCACTCTTTAAGCAATTGATTAATTTGGGGATAGAAGTTATATTAAGTTTCCTCCGTAAGCTGCGAGGCATCTAATTTGTATATAAGACACGGGCAAGATGCCCGCACTACAATTATTTTGGTTTTTTGACTTATATAATTTAGCTGCACATCAGCTTATCCCCCTATCTCGCCAATTTCACGTCGGTTTGATTGCAATTATTTCGGCAAACCGGATATTACTTCATATCATAACCAAACAAATTTGGGTCAACTTCCCCTAACTGTAAATCTGCTAAACCATACTCCACCCATCGCCTATCCACCATCGCCGCCACATCTGCATCTGACTCCAAAGGTTCTCCCCATTCATGTTCTGTCTCTGGTGGTATCTTGGTGGTGGCATCAATTCCCATCCGTCCCCCCAAGCCTAATTTCTCGCTGGCAAAATCTAAGGTATCGAAGGGGGTATTCGGCAAAATAAATACATCTCGTGTCGGATCAACCTTAGAACTGATTGCCCATACTACCTGACGGGGGTCACGAATATTTATGTCTTTATCTACCACAATTACAAACTTAGTATATGTAAATTGGGGTAATGCGCTCCAAAAAGCCAAAGCTGCGCGTCGGGCTTGTCCTGGGTATGCTTTATCTATTGATATAATCGCCGCTTTATAACTGAGTGCCTCCATCGGCAAGAAAAAGTCAACAATTTCCGATACTTGTTGTCGTAATATCGGAGTATATATGCGATTTAAGGCGATCGCCATCATTGCTTCTTCTTTGGGAGGACGACCGCTAAATGTTGTTAAATAAATTGGGTCTTTGCGGTGTGTCATGCATTGGAAGCGCACTAAGGGGGAATCCTCCACCCCACCGTAGTATCCCATGTGGTCGCCAAAAGGGCCATCAGGTAACATTTCCCCTGGTGTAATTGTCCCTTCAAGAACTATTTCTGAGTCTGCGGGTACTTCCAAGTCTACGGTTTTGCACTTCGCCAAACTCACACCCGAACCACCATACAGACCGGCAAATAACCACTCGGATAAATCTACAGGTATTGGTGTGGCTGCCGCCATAATAATTAATGGGTCTACACCTAATGCGATCGCTACTTCTAATTTCTTGCCCTTTTCCGCAGCTTTCCGCAAGTGTCTGGCACCACCCCGTACTGACAACCAATGTACGGTCATGGCATTTTGAGATTGTAGTTGTAATCTATACACACCAACATTGGGTGTTCCTGTCTCGCAATCCTTTGTGATTACTAATCCCAAGGTGATTATCTTCCCGGCATCTCCGGGATAGGGGCGTATCATTGGTATCTTATTTAAATCCAGATCATCACCTTGGATGACAACTTGCTGACAAGCGGGGAAAAAATCCCGTCCTGGTTTTGCCTTGATAACATCAAACAGAACTTTACCAAAATCGATTGCTTGGGAAATCTTCTTGGGTGGCTTAGGCTGCTGCAACATCGACAACTTTGTCCCCAATGCTTCTAATTCTTGGGGATGTTCCATGTTCATTGCCCAGCAGATGCGTTCTACTGTCCCCATTAAGTTGACGGCAACGGGGAAATCTGCACCTTTGACGTTCTCAAATATCAAGCCGGGACCACCTTTTGCTAACATTCGGTTAGATATCTCAGCTATTTCTAACTCTGAATCCACGGGGGCTGTAATTCGCCGTAATTGTCCCCGTTCTTCTAATATTTTGATAAATCCCCGTAAATCCCGTGCCATTTGTTTATGAGTTCCAATAATTAAGAAGTGTTAAGCATTGCTGTTTCTATTATCGGCTACTGGAGGGATTTTTTGAGTTTCACCACAACTTATACCAATTCACAATTCGCAATTCGCAATTCGCAATTAAAAAACTTAGATGCAGCGAAGCTTTCAGGATTTACATCTGTATCATATTTTTCGTGAAATGGTATTAGACAACTAATTCACAATGAATTGAACGAGATGTTTGTTTGATATCATATCTGTCTAATCACTGAGGATTAAAGGTTCTCCGCGTCTCTAAGTCTCTGCGTCAATCCTAATGATAAGTATTTAACCGGACATGATATGACAGAATCATCTCCCCTGTATGAGACATAGCCTATTTCTTCAGTTCATTTAAAGCGTTGATTACTTGTTGATACAAATCACTATTATTTTGCTGTTTGAATAAATCTGCGGCTCGTTGTAAGTCAGAAATGGCTGCGTCTTTATTACCCAGGGCTGCACGGGCATTGGCTCGGTTGTTGTAGGCTGCGGCGAAGTTGGGGTTGATGCGAATTGCTTCGTCGTAGTCAGCGACAGCGCCGTTGGTATCTCCTTGGGCTGCGCGGGCATTGCCTCGGTTATTATAGGCTACGGCATAATTAGAATTGAGTTGGATTGCTTGATTATAATCGCTTAAAGCACCATTGCGATCGCCTTGTGAAGCGCGGGCATTGCCTCGATTATTATAAGCATCGGCATACTGAGGAGATAATGTAACTGCCTCATTGTAGTCAGATATGGCTCCTCTAATATCTCCTTGGGCAGCTTTGGCGTTACCTCGATTATTATATGCTTGGGCACTTTTGGGGTTAATTTTAATTGCTTGATTATAGTCTGCGATCGCACTTTGTTTGTCACCCATGTCAAACTTGACTAAACCACGATTGTTATATGCGGCACTATAGTTAGGATTTAGTTTGATTGCCTGATTATAAGCTGTTAATGCACCACGTAAGTCGCCTTTACTTTGTCGTTGTTGCCCTTGAATAAAAAAGTCTGCTGGTTTAGTGGGCTTTGTTATGGCAGGCTGCTTTGGGGAACTTACACCAATTTCGGTGACTAAAATATCATTTTTTTGACTGCAAGCAACAATTGTCAGAGTTATAAATAGCACTAGCGCTGTTAGTCTAATATTTCTTTGACTGTTTATTAGACTTCGTTTGGTAAATTTATTTTTAGCAAACTGTTGTTTAAATAATGACAACTTCATAAATTATTTTAAACTTAATTTAAACAATAAAGGCTTTATCATCAGACCACTACATTATTTCATTTAACTATGATGTCAACATTAAACAAAATTGATAGCTTCATCTACCCAAATTTTTCACGAAATCAGGGATACTAGTCATTAGAAATAATTAAGATTTGATAAAGTTACATATACTCAATAAATTCTCATGATTCGTCTATTCCTCATTTTCCTGATTACGGGAATTTAACCGGAAATAAGTTATCTTTTCCTCAACAATGTTTAATTTCTCTAGGTTAGCACCTAAATCTTTTTGTAAATTTTTAGTAAGAGTTACCGGAAAATTTAAATTAATCCCTTGAGTATGAATAAATTCGGCTAAATCATTAAAAGCGACTTTAAGAGTTGTTCGTTCATAACTGCTCAATTTAAAAACTGGTGTTTCCCAGATATTTTGAGCTTGCATAGCTTTTTTTAAACGTTCTTCTATATGTTCAATTTCTGAATGCAAAAGTTTATACTGCTGTTCAATTTCTTGATACCTTGTAGTTAAGAATGTAATATCTTCATCACTCGCTGCAATATTAGCTTCTTTGCTCAATTCGACTAATTTTTGATGAACTTGAGCAAGATAAATACAATCAAAGTATGCATAGTTGATTTGTGCTGCTGTTAAAGGACGCTGTCCCCAATCACTAGTTTGCTCTTGTTTATTAATATTCGGAAAATTACAAATTGTGGCTGCTAATGTTTGCAGTTGATAATTTGGCACAGGTAAAATATAGTAAGGTATTTTCTTTGCCATTTCTAGAGTACAAGTGACATTTTTTGCGTCTTTAGCACCAAGAAACTTTAAGTCATACTTCGCATTATGAAACACTTTTTCGATTGTTGGGTTAACCATAATTTCACTAATAAAGTTAGTGACAACATCCGGCTGTTCCAATACATCTAAAATGAAATTTCGTTCACCACTGATATCATTAGAATTATCTAGCACTTGAATGAGTGATAACCTCGGTTTTTTTGCTTTAAAATCTGCAACTTCTGTATCTAACCAGAGAATATTAGTTTGAGTACATTCAGTAATAAATTGATTAATTTCACTGGCAGAAGATAAATAGGGCATATTTCAATACGGTTCAGTTAGCGTTTTTTCAGTTGATATATCGCAAAAAACAAGATTTAAGGAATTCTCCCCCAAACCCCCTACAGAAGCTTAATTCATTTAAATTGGGGCATAGTTAAATAAAAACAAAGTCCATCGTTTTTTAATTCTACGATGGACTCAATGGTTATTTATAATAGTGGATCTGGGCAGAATCGAACTGCCGTCCTAAATGGGTATTAACCCCCGCATCATTCACAGGTTTAGCCTATCTGACCCTCAAGGCGGGAATCGTTCATTATCCCGAACGGCAGGATGCTTTAGTGAAGTCTTTACTAACAAATCCACCAAAGAAAACTTGTTAGTGCATCCGCTGGGGGTTGTCTCTAGCGCTTAACGGAGTCACACTAGAAACGCTCGAACCTATAAGAGGCTTTTAGGCAGTAGCTAGTACTTCCTTACGAGCAAATTTTACGATGTTGTTTGCATCTATTGTTTTGAGCCTTGATTTACGAGATGCGACTCGCTCTCGACCTGCATCAACGAGAAGCCTTCGCCACCCAGTCGAAACCAGTACAGACCCATGTCATCTACTATTATTGTAGTACGGAATTTCAAAAATTGCCACTAGCGATTTTTAACTTTAGGCAAAAACTATCAACCCCGCAGGGGTCTTTCCCGCAGGGTAATCCCAAATTAATTGAGTGCTTCAGCACCACCGACTACCTCAAGAATTTCTTGGGTAATAGCAGCTTGACGGGCTTTGTTATATCCCAATGTCAGAGTACCAATAAGTTGAGCAGCATTATCACTAGCATTACTCATTGCGGTCATCCGAGCGGCGAGTTCGCTGGCTGCGGATTCTTGTAAAGCGCGCAATAATTGGTTGCTGAGATACAGGGGTAGCAAGGAATCCAGAATTTGGACTGGGTCTTGCTCAAAAATCATATCGCGAGGAAAAGCACGCACTTCAGTAGTCACTTTTTCCCGCGCCACTTCAAATTGACCACCACGAGTTGTCAAGCGGAAAATTTCATCGTCTTGTGCTTCTAATCCTTGGGTATCGAGAGGAAGCAAGGTTTGGACAACTGGGCGTGAACTGACTAGGGAAACGAATTTAGTGTAAATTAATTCGATTCGGTCTACGCTTTCCGATAAGAACAATGACAGCAATTCGTCAGCAATGTTAGTTGCTTCCTTGGCTGTGGGAATTTGTTCTAAGCCGGTGAAGTTGGCATCAATCGGATAATCCCGACGTTGGAAATATTGGCTGGCTTTACGTCCAACAATCACGAATTTATAGTTTAAACCTTCTGCCTTGAGTTCTTTGGCACGGGTTTCCGCACGTTTGATGACGCTGGAGTTGTAGCCACCGCACAAACCTCGATCGCCTGAAACTACGAGTATGCCAACAGTTTTGACTTGGCGTTTTCTCAGTAGAGGTAAGTCTGCCTCTTCAAACCGCAAGCGGGTTTGCAAACCATAAAGCACTTGTGCTAAACGGTCAGCAAAGGGACGGGTAGAAAGCACTTGTTCTTGGGCACGACGTACACGTGCTGCTGCTACCAACCGCATCGCTTCGGTAATTTTTTTGGTATTTTTAACTGATTGAATGCGATCGCGAATCGATTTTAGGTTTGCCATATCCTTAAACTCCTAAGTGCTGTAGGTATAATCCTCCCACAGGGAATACTGATTATTAAGTGCTGAGTGGGCTACATATACCTAGCACTCAGCACTTGCAACTCAGCACAATTTTTTATGCCAAGAATGTCTTTTTGTATTCAGTAATACCTTCTTTGAGTGCTGCTTCTTCTGCGTCACCCATTAATTTCTTGGTTTGTACTTCTTGACTGTAAGCAGGTTTGCTGCTCTTCAAGTAGTCGCGTAGACCTTTGGTGAAGGTAACTACTTGATCGACAGGGATATCATCTAAGTAACCGTTAATACCTGCATACAGGATGGCAACTTGTTCGGATACAGACAAGGGGGAGTTTTGGGGCTGCTTGAGCAATTCGCGCAAACGCACACCACGCGCTAGCTGGTCTTGGGTAGCTTTATCCAAGTCAGAGGCAAATTGTGCAAATGCTTGGAGGTCATCGAACTGAGCAAGTTCAAGTTTAATTTTACCTGCGACTTTCTTCATCGCTTTGGTTTGTGCTGCCGAACCCACACGGGATACGGAAATACCGGGGTTTACTGCGGGACGAACACCAGCGTTAAACAAGTCGGAGGATAGGAAAATCTGACCGTCGGTAATCGAAATTACGTTGGTAGGAATGTATGCTGATACGTCACCTGCTTGGGTTTCGATGATGGGTAGTGCAGTCATGCTACCAGCACCGAGTTCGTCACTGAGTTTCGCTGCCCGTTCAAGCAAGCGTGAGTGAATATAGAATACGTCTCCAGGGTAAGCTTCACGACCGGGTGGACGACGGAGTAACAGGGACATTTGACGGTATGCCGCAGCTTGCTTAGACAAATCGTCATAAATAATCAAGGTCGCTTTACCTTTGTACATAAAGTACTCAGCCAGCGCTGCACCTGCGTATGGTGCCAAGAATTGCAGTGGTGCAGGCTCGGATGCGCTGGCGGCTACAACGATTGTGTAGTCCATGGCACCTTTTTCTTGTAATGTCTGCACTACGTTAGCGACGGTGGAAGCTTTTTGACCGATGGCTACGTATACACAAATTACATCTTCTGATTTTTGGTTAATGATGGTGTCAACTGCGATCGCGGTTTTCCCAGTTTGCCGGTCACCAATGATTAACTCGCGCTGTCCGCGACCGATGGGAATCATCGAGTCAATCGCGGTGATGCCTGTTTGCATTGGTTCGTGTACCGAACGACGAGCAATAATCCCAGGAGCCATTGATTCAATCAGACGGTTTTCGCTGCTTTGAATGTCACCTTTGCCGTCGATGGGACGACCTAAAGCATCAACTACACGTCCAATTGTGGCTTCCCCTACAGGAATTTGAGCGATGCGTCCGGTTGCGGTGACGGTACTTCCTTCTTGGATGTCGAGACCTTCACCCATCAATACCACACCGACGTTATCTTCTTCTAAGTTCAAAGCAATACCAATTGTACCGTCTTCAAACTCTAGAAGTTCTCCCGCCATTGCTTTTTCCAAGCCATAAACGCGAGCCACACCGTCACCTACTTGCAGTACAGTGCCCACATTAGCAACTTTAACCCCTTGGTCGTATTGCTCGATTTGTTGCTGAATAATGCTGCTAATTTCGTCGGGTCTAATTGAAATACTCATGTTTCTATGTTTTTCTTTTTGACAAAAGCAAAAAAGTTAGGAGTTGTGATTTAAGAGCAAGGAATTATGAGTTATTAGTTATTAGTTATTAATTATTGGGTTGGGAATTTAGCGCAAAGTTAAATACAGTATTTAATTAACTCTAACTCCTAACTCCTAACCCCTAACTATTAACTCCTAACCCTAACTCTTCAAGAACTAGTTAAACGCAAAGACAAACGGCGCAGTTGACCGCGTAAACTTGCATCTATAACCTGCGAACCAACTTTGATAATGACACCACCAATCAATTCGCTGTCTACTTTCTTGCTGAGTTCCACTTCGCGAGCCTGAGTCATGGAAATAACTCTTTCTTTAACAGCTTGCTCTTGTGCTTCCGATAGGGGAACCGCAGAAATAACTTCCGCGAGGACTGTTTGGTTTAATTCGCGCAGTAGTGTTAAATATTGCTGACAAATTCCGTCTAGCAAGTAAATTCGCTTTCTATCAACCAATAACATCAAGAAATTGCGAAAGAAAGCATTGGTATCGTCACCTAAGACGCGGTTAATAACAACCTTTTTGCTTTCTATTGATGCAAAAGGATTGTCAAAAAAGTTACGCAATTCCTTGCTTTCACTTAGCAACGTCACTAAACCCCGTGCATCATTACCAAATGCTTCGGTGAGGTTGTTAGATTTTGCTACAGTCATCAAAGCCTGAGCATAAGGTGCAGCGATTTCTTCGTTAGCTACAGTATTCTTCATCTAACGTCCTCCCAGTAGCGCGATGCTGCGGTCAATTAAAGTTTGTTGCGTGTCTTCGGATACTCCTGTCTTCAGTTCCGATTCCACTTTTCCTAATGCCATTGCCACAACACGCGATCGCACACTGGCGATCGCTTTGTCTCGTTCGGTATTTAAATCGGCAGCAGCAACTTCTTTCAAACGTTGCACGTCTACTGATGCTTTTGCCAATATTGCTTCTTTCGCCGCTTGAGCGCTGGCTTGTCCGGTTTGGCGAATACGTTCTGCTTCCGCAGCCGAATCCTTGACGCTCTTTTCGGCTTCTGCTAAGGCTGCTGCCGCTTCTTGGAGACGCTGCTCGGCTTCTTTAATTGTTGCTTCGATCGCGTTGCGGCGCTCGGTCAAAGTGTTAACTAATAACTTACGCCCAAAAACAACCAATATCCCAACTAGGAGAGCCAGGTTGATCACATTGGTTTCTAAGATGTCTAGGTTAAGACCAAAACCACCTTCTTCATGAGCGGCGATCGCTTCTGTCGCCAATAATATCAAAGTGCCCATTATACCTATCTACAACTGCGCTGCTTAATTGCTAACAAAATTAAATTCTCACTGTTGGAGAAAGTGCTAATTTAAACACTCAACTAAGGGAATCTCACAACAAAGATGACATTCATCAGTAATCAGAGTACAGTTTCGGTGCATCTTGACGACATCAATGATTCTGAATTCTGAATTCTGGTTTGCCTGCTAAGTTTATTTCAACACCCTTAATGCGCGTAGGTTTGTGGGACCTATGTGGCAAATTTGAATGTATCTTTTTATCTTGCTCCGGCTCCCAAGAGTTTTCCGAGAATTTGCTGACTCAAGGAATCCACTTGTTGCTCTAAGGAACTTAGGGCTGCTTGTTTTTGCTGTTCGATTTCGCGAGCTGCTTGTTCTCGCTGTGCTTGGGCTTCTTGTTGAGCTTCAGCAACTCTTTCAGCATAAACTTTTTGAGCTTCTGCCTCCGCTTGGGCGATTAAAGCTTGTGATTGCTTGCGGGCATTGGCTAACTGCTGTTCGTAATCTTTTATTAAACGTTCAGCTTTGTCTAAACGCTCGCGGGCATCAACTTTATTGGTGCGGATGTAATTATCGCGATCGTCTAATGCTTTGGTGACGGGTTTGTAGAAAATCGCATTCAACAAAGCCGACAACAGCAAAAACTGCAATGCCATGAAGGGTAAAGTCGCATCAAAATCAAACATTTATTCCCCCTTTTTGGCTTGCAAGGTAGTTTTCATAGGAAGCAACATCGTCGTATCTTTCATATCTTGAAAAGCTATTGCCAACAAGGGAAGCCTGAAAACATGTCAATGGTAGAGACGCATAGTATTTAACGTTTTACCGTCATACCACAGCGTCTCTACTATTAACTATATTGTCTTAGGAAAATGGGTTAGCGAATAACAATACTAACGCGATAACCAAGCCGTAGATGGTTAAGGATTCCATGAACGCCAAGGTTAACAACAAGGTACCGCGAATTTTTCCTTCTGCTTCTGGCTGACGAGCAATACCCGAAACTGCTTCTCCAGCAGCATTACCTTGACCAATACCAGGCCCAATCGCAGCTAAACCAATCGCTAAAGCAGCAGCGAGAACTGAAGCAGCAGAAACTAATGGATCCATTTTGATTTTCCTTTACTTAGTACAAAAATGTTATTTAGGATTTCCAAACTGAGAAATTCCAGGCTTGGAAGCGCTGATGTTTAGATTTTGAATTTACTTAGTTGTTCCAAAATCCAAAATCTGTCTTCAAAAAGTTGGCAACGAAGTAGAGAAGTGGATGGCATAGGCTTCTGTTCCGTCTGAATTTGGAGAAACCTTCTTGACAACGCCAGCTGCTACAAGTCGGGGAATCCTTTTGGCGGTTCTGAACCTGCGGGAAGGCGTTTTACCTACAATGGGGGAACTCCACAACGGAACACCTTACCAAGGCACTGACTCAACTGTTGGCAAAATTCAATTGAGGATGCTAATGTTCCTCATGCTCTTCACCATGCCCTTCCAGGGCTTCATGGATATATGCAGCAGCTAGGGTGGCAAATACCAATGCTTGAATTGCGCTGGTAAACAAACCCAAAGCCATAACGGGCAAAGGTATAAACAGAGGAACTAGTAAAACTAGTACCGCTACCACCAACTCGTCCGCTAAGATATTACCAAATAGACGGAAGCTTAGGGAAAGAGGCTTGGTGAAGTCTTCAAGAATCGCGATCGGTAACAGAATTGGCGTAGGTTCTATATACTTTTTGAAGTATCCTAGACCGCGCTTTCTAAAACCAGCGTAAAAGTAGGCTAAAGAGGTTAATAACGCCAATGCCACCGTCGTATTGATATCATTAGTCGGCGCTGCTAATTCACCTTCTGGTAGCTTAATCAGCCTCCAGGGGATTAATGCTCCAGACCAATTCGATACGAAGATGAACAAGAATAGTGTGCCAATAAAAGGCACCCAAGGACGATACTCTTTTTCACCTAGCTGGTTTTTGGCTAAATCCCGAATAAATTCTAGGGCATATTCCATTAAGTTTTGGATGCCGCTAGGAACTTTCTGGATATTTCTTGTTGCAGCTAGTGAAGCTATTACAAGAATACCAATTACAAACCATGAGGTCAGAAAAACTTGACCATGTAGTTTGAAATTGCCCAATTGCCAGTAGAAATGATGCCCTACTTCTAACGAGGCTAGGGGTAAAAAATTCAGGGCATTTAAGACACTAAACATGTGCATTCTTCAAGAACTTTCCCCAAACAGTTAAGATGGAGGACTACTTTTTATAAACCTAACCTAGTTTACTTAAAGCTTACTTAGATTCAGGTAGGAACGCAATTTGCAGCGTGTAAACGAGGAGCGTCGCTTTATAGGTTAGAAATCCCAAGAATATGGGCAAAATTTTTAATTGTTGCCATTGACTTGCTACTACAATCAAAACAACAAACAAAGCAAGACGATTCTTGCTCAAACTTTGTTTTTCTACACCTAGCTGCTCAACGTCTTTAGCCAACATTCTTAAGTAAAGCACACCTGTAAACGCCCCAAGTAGATAGTTGAGGGCTATGTTTACGGAGTAAAAAATCCACACAGAGATGAAAGCAATTCCTATCAAAACAAGAGTTATGATTACCAACTTTTTATAGAGTCGATAAAACTCTCGCATGGAATTGTCTGGTTCTGGGTCCTCAAAACCAGGTGGAGCATCTTGTCGTGTTGTTGGTTCGATTGATTCGTCTGACAAGCTCACAGGACTTGAAACCAGTACAGCTATGTTTGACTACACTTTTCAGCCAGTTGAATCATATCACGGTTGGGTAACAATACTTTAGAAAAAACTAATTAACTTAATTGTCACCCGGCGATTTGTCGGCTTCAGTTTTCCCCAGATGGAAACATTTACTTTGGTTGGCAGCTAAATCACAAGCGACACAACCAATTACCTCCCCGCGAATGGACTCAACTCAGAGCCAACTGGAGAAGATTGGAGATTCCTGGCATCAGAGACAGCAAAATCTATTACGGGTTATCAGGAAAAATCGACACTTATTTTTCCTGCTTTTCTAGGTATTTATACAACCCTTGTCTCTCCATTTTTGGACTGTGGGGTGCGAGAAGACCCTAAGGGTTGAGAATCGGAACTGGGATGAGAAGCAAGGAGAAAATGAAAGCCAAAACTCTCCTATCCCATATTCTAGCTTTTAGTTTTTACCTTTTTTGTTCTCGACTATCATGCCCTTCAGTAGTCTAGGTTAGTCACCTGTATAAATATATTCTCATGCTGGTGTTAACATAACCAGTTGCTGTTGTTGGAGCGATCGCACTCCATCTAAACTAAATTCCATTGTCAAGAGAATCTCGCCCACCGTTGATTTACCGTTACATGCTTGCATGAATGTAAATTCTGCATCGCTTAAATTTACAATTTTGTAATCATAGTTAAATATTGTTTGACTTGGGAAGCCATCTATGCATGTACTAACTTCTGGAATTGCCGCCAGTAAACTATGATCATTCTTCCAGTCAGCTTGATGGATTGGTGGACGAGCCAGGAAAAATTCGTAGTGGCTGGTTTCAGGGTCTAATAATTCTATGAGCCTGTAAAGTTGGCGTTCTGATAAATCTTTTGCCCGCTCTAATAATTCTGGAGCTTTACTTAAAAGTCTGTCTAAATTCCAAAACCCAGGATTAGAAAATCCCACAAACTCCAACCCTGAGGCATCAATTAACTCAAACAAAGTATCGATATTGTAGTCAATCTCCTGTGGATGGACATACATATCGGCAAAATTTTCATCACGCTGGTTTTCAAACGACCATCTTTCCTTTTCCCGTTTTAAAATCCGATTATGTTCTGGGAGGGAGCTAAATATTTGTCGTCCGACTTGTACTCCATCGCGATAATCGCCTTTTTTGTCACCTTGGAGCAGGGAAATAGCCTTTTGCATTAACTGAATTTCCCATCTTCCTAATTCGCCATAGACAAAGATATGGAAAATACCGCCTGGTGCGAGTTTTTTGGCTAAAGCTTGTATCCCCCGAATGGGGTTATTAGTATGGTGCAAAACCCCAACACAGTTAATTAAATCAAATTCTCCCGGTAACTGTTCCACATCAAACAGACTCAACTGATGAAATTCAACCCGGTTTGCACCACTACGCCGACACCTTTCTCTGGCAACTTCCAAGGTTCCCGCACTCAAGTCAATGCCAACAACTTGTGCTTCAGGGTTGAGATGCACTAGATACTCAGTTCCCACTCCGGAACCGCAACCGGCATCAAGAATGCGAATATTTTGCCTTTGCGGTTTCATCCCCGTACAAAAATTATATGCAGCCAGCCAATTCCATCGCCAGTTATAACCTGGAGGTGGTTCATCTAAAATTGGTTCTGGGGGAAACGGGTATGTATCGTAGAGTTTGGCAACCGCGTCACTAACTTTTTGGGTGTGGGTATCGGTCATGGTTTGAGGAATATGGCAGTATTCTTGAGTTTATCGAAATCTGGGGGTATTTGCGATCGCGATTACCGAGTTGCCAAATATTTGTCTCATGTCTACCAGTCAATTTCAGTAATCAGTAATTTTAAAACCTGGTGTGGTGAAATCTAAACTGATGTTGCAATACTGAACTACTGAGTTGTAAATATCATACGCATTTACCAAAAAGTGGCAATTGGGAAAATTAAATTAATTAATTCCGGCGATCGCCACTTTATTAATATCTCCTAAATTGGTAATTATGGAGCCTGATGTCCAATTTTGTTTTTTAGAGCCAAACCAGCTAGCGCAACTACTACTAATCCACTAACATTTGCAGAGTCGGGGATTGATTTTGGGACACTAAAGTTAATATCTACCGTATATTTACCAGTATTTATAAAAGTATCTGTATTCACATTCACCGTCCCAAATAAGTTCCCTACACCCGATGCATTTTTAAATTTTCCTTCTCCTCCAATAATTTTTAATTGGGCTGTTGTAAATGCTGTTGAGTTGTCTTTATTTACCTTATCTAAACCACTAAAAGTCCCAAAAATTTTATTTCCAGCTTGATTAAAAAATACGACATACCCATTTTCATCATTAATTCCATAATCTTGAGGATTAGATTTAAATGTATATGAAGTCCCATTCGCAAGGGCTGGAAATACTTCTGACAGAATTGCATATCCTAAGAATTCTATTTTGTCTAAACCCAAGGTTGCATTTTGAGAAGAACCTGTAGCCTCACCTTTTAAATAGCCTTTATCTGGGAAGAGAGTGAGAACATCTTGGAAATCGTAATCTCCATTTAAATTAAAGCTTTGTTGAGCTTTTGCTGGCGATATTCCTAACCCTAGTAATGATACTGATAAAGAGACTCCAAACAAACAATTTAAATCTAAGAAATTGAATTTTGAAAATTTCATACTTTGTACTATTTGTTACTTAGTAGATGTTCTTAAAATTAACATATCACACATATTTTCTATACATATGGGTAAAAATATTGATAAAAGTTTTACATATTAATTGTAAATATCAGTCTTTTTTCGTACAAATACTGATTATTTGTAAAAATCCAATATTTAGTATAAAGAAATACAGTTTATCTAAAATTAGTAAAATCTAGATTTTGCTTCTCAAATCTCCAAGAGAAATTTATAAATGATGCAATTGGCACACCAATTTTTTGTAACACCTGGGTTCGTCTTCCCCTTTTCCAGCGAAATCAAGCCAAAGTAATCATTTTCAGGAAAGCGACTTTGTTCTGAGACTTCTTGAAATTCGGTAATCGATTTGCGGTTAAATAAAAACAGGTACTCTCCACTAGCAAAATCCAATGAATGCAAAATCAAGGAATTTTTCCAGCTAAAACGGAGTAAGTACCACTTCGACCTGATACCTAGATGACTCAGGTTCGATACACTTCTTAATAAACCCCCAGTAGAAACGCAAAACGTTTTAATCTAAAAGCTGACTGGGTTAATTTTTTTCTGGTAGCTTTGCGGTTGGCAAAGGTAATCCATAGTTTTACCAAAATGTCAAGTCTCAAGCTAGCCCAGACTTAACACATAAAAATATAATAGGAGTTTTACAAATCCGATGAGTGTTAAGGCGAGTGGTGGAAGCTCGGTTGCGCGTCCGCAACTGTATCAAACTCTGGCTGTATCAAAAATTTCCCAAGCAGAGCAACAAGACCGCTTTTTGGGAGTTGGCGAACTCAACGAATTAGCAAGCTACTTTGCATCTGGCGCGAAGCGTCTGGATATTGCTCAGATACTTACAGATAACTCTGAGATTATCGTTTCACGTGCTGCTAACCGGATTTTTGTTGGTGGTTCGCCAATGGCTTTCTTGGAAAAACCGCAACCAGTGCCAGAAATGGCAACGGTGGGTGCTGAGGCTGCGCCAGTAATGGATATACGCCGCAGTATGGAGTTAGGAACTGTCACCTACGTTGAAACCCGTGGTGGTTTCCTCGAAAATTTACGTTCGATTTTCAACTCAACCCCTAGCGGTCCGGCTCCTGTTGGTTTTAGACCGATTAATATTGCCCGATATGGTCCTGGCAACATGGCGAAAAGCCTGCGCGACCTATCTTGGTTTTTACGCTATGCGACTTATGCGATCGTTGCGGGTGACCCCAACATTCTGGCGGTAAATACACGCGGGTTGCGTGAAATTATTGAGAATGCTTGCTCGACTGAAGCAACTTTGGTGGCTCTACAGGAAATCAGGTCTGCGTCACTGTCGTATTTCCGTCAAGATGCAGAAGCGGCTGAAATTGTTGCTCAATACATGGATGTTTTGATCACTGAATTCAAAGCACCCACGCCATCAACGAAAGTACGTCAGCGTGAATCATCCGATCTCCAAGGATTGCAACTGCCGCAAATTTACTTTAATGCAGCAGAGCGTCGTCAGAAGTTCGTGATGAAAACGGGATTATCGGCGACAGAAAAAAATGATGTGATCAAGGCTGCCTACCGGCAAATTTTCGAGCGCGATATTACCCGTGCTTATGGTTTGTCGTTGTCGTATCTAGAATCACAAGTAAAAAATGGCGACATCTCGATGAAAGAGTTTGTGCGCCGCTTGTGTAAATCTCCTCTGTATCGCAAGAATTTCTTCGATCGCTATATTAATAGTCGCGCCTTAGAATTGGCTTTCCGCCATATTCTCGGTCGAGGTCCTAGTTCTCGTGAAGAAGTACAAAAATACTTCTCGATTGTTTCCAGCAAAGGATTAGCTGGACTAGTCGATGCATTGGTAGATTCGCAGGAATACTCCGACTACTTTGGCGAGGAAACAGTACCTTACCTACGCGGTTTGGGTCAAGAAGCACAGGAATGTCGCAACTGGGGTCCGCAGCAAGACCTGTTTAATTACAGCGCACCTTTCCGCAAGATTCCGCAGTTTATTACTACTTTTGCTTCCTACAATCAGCCGTTACCCGACCAACATGTTTACGGTTCTGGTAACGATCCATTGGAAATTCAATTTGGGGCGATTTTCCCGAAAGAAACCCGCAACCCCAGCACAAGTCCGGCATTCTTTGGTAAAGATACCCGACGGTTATTGATTAATCGCGGACCCGGAATTAATAACCAAGTGAGTAATCCTTCTGCGCGTGGTATCGCCCCCGGTACACTCGGACCTAAGGTATTCAAACTCGACCAATTACCAGGAACTCGTGGGAAGAAGTCGAAAGCTGGAACTAACGTGAAGTTCTCGGAAAGTTCGACTCAAGCCGTCATTAAAGCTGCTTACCTACAAGTTTTTGGACGCGAAGTTTACGAAGGACAGCGTCAGAAAGTTGCGGAAATCAAGCTGGAAAACGGCGAAATCAGCATCAAAGAATTTATTCGCATGTTGGCGAAGTCGGATGTATTCCGGAAGATGTACTGGACAAACCTGTATGTCATGAAATCCGTTGAATACGTTCACCGTCGTTTATTAGGTCGTCCTACCTACGGTCGTCAAGAAACAAACAAATACTTTGATATTTGTGCGAAGAAAGGTTTCTACGCCCTCATTGATGCCATTCTCGATACTGAAGAGTACGCACAGGCATTTGGGGAGGATACCATTCCTTACGAACGCTATGTCACTGCTGCCGGACAAGCACAGCGTAACTTGCGTGTTGGTAGTATCCGCGAAGATATTACACCCAGCATCCAGAAACAAGAAACTCCAATGTTCGTGCAGTTGGGTACGCCGACTGAAGTGCGATCGCAACCCGATGTCGAGTTCCGTTCCAACCAAGGTGTATCGAAGCAACGCGAACAAACGAAAATCTTCAAGTTTGTGTCTGGGAATGGCGACAAAGTGGCAATACAAAATACAATCAGTGCTGCTTACCGTCAGATTTTCGAGCGCGATATTGCTCCATACGTAGCTTCATCTCGCGAATTTAAGGTATTGGAAAGCCGTTTGAGTAACGGTGAAATTACGGTGAAAGAATTCATTGAAGGCTTGGGTTATTCCAGCTTGTACCTCAAAGAATTCTACACCCCGTATCCCAACACCAAGGTGATTGAACTGGGTACAAAGCACTTCATGGGACGTGCGCCATTAGACCAAGCAGAAATCCGTAAGTACAATCAAATATTAGCGACTAAAGGGATTAAGGCATTTATCAATGCAATGCTAAATACCCCCGAATACACTGATGTATTTGGCGAAGATACGGTTCCCTACCGTCGTTTCCCCACCTTACCTGCTGCTAACTTCCCCAATACCAATCGCTTGTACAACCAGTTGACCAAGCAGAACGACGATATTGTTGTACCTAGCTTCGATACAATTAAGCCGAAGATGGATGCATCCACCTTACCCCTATCAGGAAAGGCGATCGCAGATATGGCTGCCCGCGAAGCAGCTTACAGTGGCTTAGGTCGTACCATCACCCCAGCATCACAGGTAGTTAATGCCCGCCGCCAAGGTATCCGTATTTATCGGTTTGTGGCTAATGGCGACAAAACTGAGTTTGTATCCTTAGTGAATGCGATTTACGCCCAAGTGATGGATATCCACAGTGGTGAAATTCCCCCAGAATTCCGCCGTTTGGATTTGGAAAAGCAGTTAGCAAACAACGAAATATCTGTTCAGGAATTTGTTCGTACCCTGGCAAGTTCACAAGCTTATCAACAACGTTTTTGCAACGCTTTCCCTCAAAATAAAGTCGTTGAGTTAATCTTCCGTCATATTTTGGGACGTAAACCCGCTACCCAAGTCGAAATCCACAAATATACCGAGATTTTGACTCACAGTGGTTTAGCCTCTGCTGTAGATGCCTTAGTTAATAGCCAAGAATACGCACAATTCTTCGGTGAAGACGTTGTTCCTTACCAGCGCATTCCCTCATTACCCGCAGGTAATTATCTGGGTAGGGTCAAAGCTGATTAATTCAATTAATTAGTCACCGATAAGGCAAGAAATTAGCTGTTAGCTATTGGTAAATAGCCAACAGCTGGTTTCTACTAAGCATTTGGTAACTTTTTTCCTGGTTGTTCAGTTGCATTGCGTAAGAGCAAAACTGAAAACTAATGTTACAAAGTGTGAAGAGCAGTCATAAATGCTCAACAAAATGCCCGAAAATATTTCCTCATGGGGTAGTTGAGTTTTAAGGCTTGTGTACTTGGTCATATTTACGCAAAAACGTAAATAAACAAGTAGACTCGTGACCCATCTAGTGCAGTTGTCAAAACTGTAAAAACTAGAAGGAATCGCTTAGAACTCAAAGTTACCGTTTTAATAGTCGCACCAGTTTATTAAACCCTGGTTTTATTCGTATTTGGAGGAATCCATTAATGAGTATCGTCACGAAGTCTATCGTGAATGCTGATGCAGAAGCACGCTATCTCAGCCCTGGCGAATTGGATAGAATCAAATCCTTCGTCACCACTGGTGAAAAGCGCCTGCGTATTGCTCAAGTCTTAACTGACAACCGCGAACGTCTTGTTAAGCAAGCTGGTGATCAGTTATTCCAAAAGCGCCCTGACGTTGTGTCTCCTGGTGGAAACGCATACGGTCAAGAAATGACAGCTACCTGCTTGCGCGACTTGGATTACTACCTTCGCCTCATTACCTACGGAATCGTTTCTGGTGATGTTACACCCATCGAAGAAATTGGTATCGTCGGTGTTCGCGAAATGTACAAGTCTCTCGGCACACCCATCGATGCTGTCGCATCCGGTGTAGCGGCAATCAAGAGCAGTGCGATCGGTCTATTATCTGGTGAAGACGCTGCTGAAGCTGCCTCCTACTTCGATTACGTAGTTGGTGCCTTGTCATAGGCGAAGTCGTTTTCTTACTGAAAATAGAAGTATTGCCATACGGTTGGAAATAAGGAAATAACAAAATGCAAGACGCAATTACCGCAGTTATTAACTCTGCTGACGTTCAAGGAAAGTACCTTGACTCTTCTTCTCTAGACAAACTCAAAGGCTACTTTGCAACTGGCGAACTCCGTGTTCGTGCAGCTACAACCATTAGCGCTAACGCAGCTGCAATTGTTAAAGAAGCTGTTGCTAAGTCTTTGTTGTACTCGGATATCACCCGTCCCGGTGGTAACATGTACACCACCCGTCGCTATGCAGCTTGTATCCGCGACTTAGACTACTACCTCCGTTATGCTACCTACGCGATGTTGGCAGGCGACCCCTCCATCCTAGATGAGCGCGTACTCAACGGTTTGAAAGAAACCTATAACTCCTTGGGCGTACCTGTTGGTGCTACCGTTCAAGCTATCCAAGCAATGAAAGAAGTAACTGCTAGCTTGGTTGGTTCTGACGCTGGTAAAGAAATGGGCGTATACTTCGACTACATTTCCTCTGGCTTAAGCTAAGAGTTGATAATGCACTACATAATGTAAGTGCGTTTTAAAAGGGGCTGGAAATCAATCGTGAGTGCTAGAAAGTTTATTGCTTATTCAATTAAAGTGCTGAATTCTAGATGCTAAGTGCTAATTAAGCAGGCATTAAGTATGAATGAGTTTAGAATCGACTTTATTGTAGATGAGTGTTAACTGTCTGGTATTGATGCTTGATTTCCAGTCTTGGAGTGAATAGGTAAAACACTCAAAATTTCTTGAGATAAATTGAGATAAAAAAGTTATCACCCCTAAAGATAGGAGATTTAGTACAATGCGCGTATTTAAGATTACTGCTTGCGTTCCTAGCCAAACTCGGATTCGTACTCAACGCGAATTGCAAAATACTTTCTTTACTAAGTTGGTTCCCTACGAAAACTGGTTCAAAGAACAGCAACGTATTCAGAAAATGGGTGGCAAAATCGTTAAAGTTGAACTTGCTACTGGTAAGCAAGGTATGAATACAGGTCTTCTGTAAATTTAATTACTCTAGAAAATACTTTAATTATAGGGAGTTGCGGAAGGGGTCAAATGTGACCTCTTTTTGTTATTTTGTTATTTATACGGTTCAGTTAAGGTTTTATGTATTATCTAGTCCTGGGGGTAAAGTGGTTCTCAAAAAAGGGACTGAAGTGAAATTGAAATTAAAAACTCCCTTGGATGCTTCATAAGTGGGTTTATTTGATAAGAACAGCTACAAAGCAACATCTGAAATTGTCGCTAGATTAATTAATTAATTAATTAAGTAAATTATTATACACTCCTCTCCATTTTTTCTTGAGTAAAGAAGCATCAGGGAAGAGTGTATTTTATTGAAGTAAAACTGACTATGTTATCCATTCACAATTTCTTGCATTTGCCAAACGTACAATATAGCTTCGCCATAGTCAGGTATCCAAGTAATCCATTCATGATTAGAAATTTGACATAAAAGCATTGCTTCGTCAAAGCTGTAGGAAGTAGGAATTTCTCGTATCTTCACCCAGTTCCCAACTTGAAATGGATGTGTCTGGGCTAGTGTAATACCATCAAAATTAGACAAATCTACTCTCATGACTTTTGCCTAGCCTTATCTCGTGGGCTAATGCTGTAATAATTCTGTAACTAAATTTACAGAATAAACAATACTTTTGAAAATAGTCTGTCTTATAAATTTACTTTTGGGAAGGAAAGATTGGAGATTAAGGGTTACGTAAGTTTTTCCCGCTTCCCTTTTGCTAACAAATGTTTGTTTGTGTTGCGATCGCGAAACACTTGTACACAACGAAAGGTAGACTGGCAACTAGATATAGATAACTTAAGCGCCATTTAAGATATGTCAAAAACTTCCATGCCCTCATTGCGAGAGCAACAACACCCCTTAATTCGCCAATTGGCTAACTGTATTGAAGCTGTTTGGCGCAAGCATCTCGACTTATCGATCTATACCTTGCCTGCGGAGTTGGGGTATGTCGAAGGCAAACTTGAGGGTGAGAAGTTAATCATCGAAAACCTTTGCTATCAGACTCCTGAATTCCGCAAAATCCACCTAGAATTAGCAAGGGTGGGGAATATGCTCGATATTTTGCACTGTGTCATGTTTCCTCGCCCAGAATATGATTTGCCAATGTTTGGTTGCGATTTGGTTGGAGGTAGGGGACAGATTAGTGCAGCAATTGTTGATCTTTCACCTGTAAATTCGCAACAGCTACCACCATCATATATTTCAGCACTTACCGCACTCGAAAGCACTAACTTTTCTCAACCTCGTGAGCTACCGCAATGGGGCGATATTTTTTCGGAGTTTTGTACTTTTATTCGTCCGGCGACACAACAGGAAGAAGTGATGTTTGTCAACCGTGTGCAGGATTTTTTGGATATACATTGCCGTAATGCGATCGCCTCTCCGCAAGTGACACCAGAGGAAGCCACTAAAATCCTTGCTGGACAGCGTAACTACTGCATCAAGCAGCAAGAAAATGACAAAACCCGTCGTGTTTTAGAAAAAGCCTTTGGTTCTACTTGGGCTGAAAACTATATGACAACGGTATTGTTTGATTTGCCCAGTTAGGACAAGAGAAAAGGAAATGGGTAAAGGGAAAATGGCTAAAATAAATACCTAATTCCCTCTGCCCTTAGCTGATTACTGATAATAGTTTGTATTCAAAATTATATTTATCTAATCTTTAATTCCGTAACTGAAAAATAAGCCAAATCTTGATAATAGATATATAATGGCAAGAACAGTTCTCTTCCAGAAATAGAACTGCTTAATCGCTTATTAACATCATCTACCTGAGAAATTATCTTGTCTACAATTGTTAGATAATTTCAATACTATTTATTGTGGATATACAGCAGTATTTAGACGTTAAGAGTCATCATTCAGTAGGAAAATGACCTAATACCCTATAATCTGCCGACGCAGTTAACCAACTACATCATCATCTTTTAACTGCTCAGATATTCTTGTAAAGAATACACTGTATTAATGAGACTGTAGAACATTGGACTTGCATAATACTTATCGACGTAAGCTATAGGCAATAAGCATCTTGCCTGTCTGGTTTATGCTAATTAAAAGTACACTTTAACTGCTCAGTATTCTTAGTTTTCGCGATTGAATAATATCAATTTAAGAATATTGATTTTATGTGGATAAAGTTAATAACGAGCATATTCTAGAGCGAAGGGTAATTATGATTGTAAATCATAGTGTAGATGTCTGATATTTATGAGTAATCTCTCATAAATTAGGATGAATTATATTATATTTTCGAGGACGAAATTTATCGATTTCCTCACTAGGAATTTATTCCTAGCCGACAAAGGATATACGTGGATTTCTTTACTTAATATCTCCGCTCAAATGCGAGTGGGATTTTTTCAATGCAAATGTAGTGATTAAATAGTAATTAAAAATCGAATTAGTGTTAAATATAGCCAATTATTACAAATAGGTAATTATTGTCATGAGATTGATTTTATAAATATTATTCATGGGTTTTGATTAGTTGCTATTAATGAGTAAATAATCCTGAACTCACCTTTTTTATGCCATCAGCACATTAAAACTAATAGAAAAACAACGAGCAAACAGATTATGTCAAGGTGGACAGAAGATTCCGTACCAACCGAAAGACCAAAAGAACGACGAGAATTTCCGTGGACTCTTGCTGTGATCGTACCACTAGCTATTACTGGTGGGGTATTGGGATTCTCCAAATGGCAGCAGTTGCAAAGTCTCAACAACCAAGCTCCAGTTAGTCAACCAGTTACTAACAGTGTTAATGCACTGGGGCGACTTGAGCCACGAGGAGAAGTGATCAGAATCTCCGCCCCAACTTCTGGAATCACTTCATCAGCCAGAGTTGAACAAATTATGGTTCAAGAAGGAGAAAGAGTCAGAAAAGACCAGGTAATTGCTGTTTTGGATAGCTTCAAAACTAATCAAGCCGCAATGGAAGAAGCGAAAGCAAAATTACTAGAATCTCGGGCGAATTTAGGAAGCGTCAGAGCCAGTTCACCCAGGGATTTACAATCGCAAACAGCCGTAATTGCCCGTTTAGAAGCCCAAATGCGAGGAGAACGGGATGCTCAACAGGCTGGTATTAACCGTTTAGAAGCGCAATTGCGAGGAGAGCAGGTAGCCCAACAAGCAACAGTAGATAGAATCGCAGCTGAACTACGTGGACAGACTGACAGTTCAACAGCAACTGTAGCGCGATCGCAAGCTGAACAACGTAATGCTCAAGTTGATTCTAATCGTTACGAAAGTTTATTTCGTCAAGGGGCAATATCCGCACAAGAACGGGATAGAAGAAGGTTGAGTGCAGAAACCAGCACAGCACAACTTTCTGAAAATCAAGCTCAACGCAGAAGAGCAATATCGACTTTACAGCAACAGTTGGCAGAAGCCCGTGCAAACCAGTCGAAAACGATTGCGACACTACAACAGCAGATCAATGAAGCCAGGGCAAACCGCAATAAAACCCTTCTCACACTACAAAGACAAATAGAGGAAGAACGTTCCCGATTTGATAAATTCCGTGATGTCGCGCCAAGTAACATCCAGATAGCCCAAGCACAAGTTACAAATGCGATCGCAAATATGCGGAAAGCGGAGGCACAATTAAATCAAAGTTACATCAAAGCACCTATTTCTGGAGAAATTATCAAAATCCACACCAAACCAGGTGAAACAATGGGTACGAGTGGAATTGCAGAAATCGGACGTACTGACGAAATGTTAGTTGTCGCCGAAATTCCCGAAGACAGCATTGGTAGAGTTCGTCTTGGACAAAAAGCTACTATTCGCAGTGACAATGGTGCATTTAGTGGACAATTACAAGGTACAGTCAGCGAGATTGGTAGAAAGGTGGGTAAAAGAGATATACTCAACACCGATCCAGCAGCAGATGTAGATGCGAGAGTTGTTGAAGTCAAAATAGCTCTTTCCCGCGAAGAAAGCGAACGGGTATCTGGTTTAACCTTTGCAAAAGTACTTGTTGAAATTGGGATTTAATTACTTATTAGTGGTTATTAGTTGATAGGTAATGGGAATAGCTAAAGAGTTATTGGTAATTGTGAATTTTTAATTCTTCAACGTAATTTTTACCATACCTTACTTCTTCACCTTTTAGTTTTCATCAGACTACCTACTAACCGATAACCATTAACTAGCAACCACTAACTATTAATAAATATAAATCTTAAATGTCTCGCAAAATCCCCTTAGCATGGCTGCAACTGACTCGCGAACGTACTCGACTTTTGGTAGCACTTGCTGGAATTGCCTTTGCCAATATATTGATGTTTATGCAGTTGGGTTTCCAAGATTCGCTGTATTACAGTAATGTCCGTTTTCATACTAGTTTGCAAGGTGATATTGTTTTAATTAGTAATCAATCGAGTTCCTTAATCTCGATGAAAAGCTTTTCCCAAAGGCGTTTATTTCAAACTCTCGATTTTCCAGAAGTAGAAGCAGTTCATCCAATTTATCTTGACTTCACAAGTTTTAAAAATCCTGAAACTGGTCATCCTCGAACTATATTTGTCATTGGATTTAATCCCCAATCAAATGTATTTGATATTCCCGGTGTTTCAGAAAATCAGAAAAAGTTAACTTTACCAGATACTATATTATACGACCGAGCTTCACGCTTAGAGTTTGGACCTATTGCTAGAGAATTCAATGCTGGAAAATCTGTCTTTGCTGAGGTTAGACTACGAAGAATTAAAGTTGCTGGTTTATTTATGTTAGGCACTTCATTTGGTGCTGATGGAAATATGATGACTAGCGATGTCAATTTTTTAAGAATATTTAATCTCCGCCAATCAGGCTTAATTGAAGTTGGTTTAATCAAATTAAAATCAGGTACAAATGTTCAAGCAGTTGCCGAAAATATCCGCAAATATTTAGGGTCAGATATTAGGGTGATGACTAAGCAGGAATATATTGACTTTGAACGAAATTTTTGGGCAAATAATACTGCGATCGGCTTTATCTTTACTTTAGGTGCAATTATGGGTTTTATTGTGGGAACTGTAATTGTTTATCAAATTCTCTACACTGAAGTCGCAGACCATTTATCTGAATATGCAACTTTGAAAGCGATTGGTTACAGCCATAAATATTTATTAAATGTGATTTTACAAGAAGCTTTAATATTAGCATTTTTAGGCTATATTCCAGGATTTGCATTTGCTATATTTCTATATCAAAAAACACGAGATGCGACATTGTTACCTATATTTATGACAGTAGACCGCTCGATTATTGTATTGATACTTACAGTTGTGATGTGCTTCTTTTCCGGTGTAATTGCTGTGAGGAAGCTTCGGGCAGTTGACCCAGCAGATATTTTCTAAATCTCAACATTTTAAAATTATCATTAATGGTAATTAATAATTGTGTAAACATTGAGACAAAAATGATTTATTTTTGGAGTTATCACTAGAAATATATAGCAGCTAATATGAAGCTTAATAATACAAAATAGAGAATTATTGATTTCAACTGAAGTATTACTAATTATCGCCAAAAACTATTTTATGCCAAAAAAAGAGCCTGTAATTTCCATTAAGCATATTAACCATTACTACGGTAAAGGCGCATTAAAAAAACAAATATTATTTGATATTAACTTGGATATTTATCCAGGAGAAATTGTCATTATGACCGGACCATCTGGCTCTGGTAAAACTACTTTGCTAAGTTTAATTGGTGGTTTACGTTCAGTTCAAGAAGGTAGCTTAAAATTTTTAGGTGAGGAATTGTACCGAGCCAATCAGAAAAAACTAGTAAATATTAGACGTAATATTGGTTTTATTTTCCAGGCACATAACTTGCTAGGATTTTTGACAGCAAGACAGAACGTGCAAATGGCAGTAGAATTAAACGATCGCATTTCTCAAACGGAAGCAATTAATCGTGCCGAAGGAATGTTGAAAGCAGTTGGTTTAGGACAAAGGGTAAATTATTTTCCCGATAATCTATCTGGAGGACAAAAACAAAGAATTGCTATTGCCCGCGCTTTGGTGAATAATCCGGCAATGGTTTTAGCAGATGAACCTACTGCTGCTTTGGATAAACAATCTGGACGCGATGTTGTCGAATTAATGCAGCGATTAGCACGAGAAAAAGGTACTTCAATTTTACTCGTGACTCATGATAACCGAATTTTAGATATTGCCGATCGCATTATCAATATGGAAGATGGTGTTTTAGCAAGGGATTCTCAAAATATTATCTTGAGTCATGAATCTGGACTAAGAAATCAGTAATTTCTGAATACTGACTTTTAAATTATAAGTTATGGATTTTGAATTATGACTGCTGACTATTGAAGCAGCATCATATTTCATGATAATTGGAGATGCACTTAGTTATCAAGCAAATTCAGAATGGAAAACTCTATATTCTGAATTCTGAATTTTTCATTTCCTTGTAATTAAAAATTACCTAAAAGACCTAGGTTTTTTATCGGATTTGGGATTAGAAGCATTACTTTGACGACTAGTACGGAATGTTACATTGACACCTTCATTTGATTGTTCCAGCACTAATAAAGGTGTGGGTTTTGCTTTTTGATCCCAATGCATAAAAGCAACCCTGCCTTGAATAGTCGGTTGCCAAGTATCATGATCTTCTGCCGGACTTAGGTAAGTTTCAATACAATCAATAATTTGGCTAATTGTCACAGAAGTCGCTTGTGTTGGTAATTTCATTAAGCGAATTTGAATCCGAAATAGAACTCGTTTACTGATATTTGGTGGAGCGCCGGTTTCATGTTCAACATCAAATATCTCATCAACTTGCCTGCCCGAATTATTAGCAATTCCTACAACACCTGTATTTACCTGAGTTGGACGCAGTGCTTGTGTAATTTTATCTTTTACTTTAATTTTCACCTGATTTACAATTGCAAAATGGAAAACCTCTTCATCCATCCGCATCCGTAAGTAATCTAAGTTAAATTCCCGCGAATTAATTAAATCTGGATTAGTTTCCATTTTCCGAATAGTTTCTAAAGCTAACTTCAGCTTTTTCTCGGTTTCTCTAACCCGAAAATTCTCAAATCGAATTTTCTTTTGCAATTTATCAAAGGTGATTTTACCGTATAAAATCAATACAATTAATAGTATTCCTAACCCTGCGGATGTACCAACCCAAACTGAAGCAGCTTGCGAGTCGCTGATGGATGCAACTTCTTGTGTTTGAGTAGCCGGAGATGTCTTTTTAGACTTTGCCGGCGGTGATTGGGCAATATATTGGGCAATATAAATTGAAGTTGACATAATGGACACGCATAAGAATTTAACCTCTCATGCTTAGGATGCCCAAATTTGCAGGATTATTTTCCCTGATGATGATCAATTTCTCAAAATTGATTAATCGTTAATGGGGTATTATATAAATTCTCTAAAATACTGCTACACATCCATCCCCGCGTCCTCGTGTCAATCATCTGTAGTCAACATTTTTAGGGAATCGGTATACTCATAATTATCCCCATATGCTCCATTATCTAAGTAAAATTCGTCTCATCGCTACTGATATGGATGGGACTCTAACTGTAAATGGAAAATTTAATAGTCTTCTAATTCAGGCATTTCATGATTTACAGGTTGCCAATATCAAAGTATTAATAGTCACTGGGCGCAGTGCGGGATGGGTAAGTGGACTCGCACACTACTTGCCTGTTGTGGGAGCGATCGCTGAAAATGGTGGTATGTATTATCCGTCTGGGAGCGAAACGGGAATATCTTTAAGCGAAATTCCTGATCTAATTAGACATCGCCAGCAATTAGCAGCAACTTTTAACGAGTTAAAGGCACAATTTCCCCAAATTCAAGAATCTAGCGATAACCGTTTCCGTATCACCGACTGGACTTTTGATATTCAAGGATTAACTACAAGCGATTTAGAATCAATAGCAAATCTTTGTCAAAATATGGGTTGGGGTTTTACCTACAGCACAGTGCAATGTCACATTAAACCTCAAGGACAAGATAAAGCAATTGGTTTATTACAAATATTGTCAAAATATTTTTCTGACTACACAGCCACAGAAGTTTTAACAGTTGGCGATAGTCCCAATGATGAAAGTTTATTTGATGCGCGTTACTTTCCCATCTCTGTAGGTGTAGCAAATGTGCGGGAGTATATTGAGAGATTGCAGCATCAACCTGCTTACATTACGCAGGCAGCAGCAGGGGAAGGATTTTGTGAACTAGCCAAAATGATAATTAGGGAATGAAATTGTTCAGTGGAAAAGCCAAAAAGAGGGTTATAAACCCTCTTGGAAATTAATGAATCAAATTATTCTGAGTGATTATTCTGATTCCTGTGTTCTAACTCAATAAATTATCTTTGTTTAAGCGTGTTGACGCTGACGCTTTTTCAAACCAAATGTACCTACAGTCGCAAATAAACCAAAAGCGATCGCAGCACTGGGTTCGGGAACAGATTGCGATGTCATTAAGCCTGTTAAACGAACACCATCACCAGTCAGTTTGAAAACAGAATCAGGACCAGTGTTTCCTAACTGTAAAACAAAAGAACTCACATTTTTTAAGACTATTGATGTAGTTCCATTATCTCCATTTGCAGCTAAGAGTTGGCTAACTGGCTTGCCATTAATTTCTAAGATACCTGTTTTAAATGCATCTTCAATATCAAATAAATCCAAGCTGATTTCACTTATGATCTTACCGAAATCAAACTTAAACCTGCCAACTTCCAACTGACCCTTTTCACGAACTTTACCAGCAGTATCATATGCAACAGCACGCAACCAATATTCATCTTGTGTGGTGTTGGTTCCCAAATCGGTCTTACCAAACTGAATTCCCGAACCCCAGTTATTTGCTGTTTCACCTTTATCAATGAATAAACGGCTAGGTGCATAAGTATTGTTAGCGGAGTCTTGGTAGCTTAAGCTCGTGACATTAAATCCTAGTTCACTCGATTCAATACAATTTGCAGCATTAACAACACAACCTAAGTTAGTAGTTTTTATTTCTCCTTCCCGTTGTGGAATTAAATTCATTGCGTTTGCCGCCGGCATTGTTGAGATAAATCCTAATCCTAATGCTGCGCTAATAAAAAATCCTTGGATAAAGTTACGCTTTTGCATAGAGCCTCTTACTTCCGTTTGCTAAATTAAATCTTGCTAAATTTTGCTAATTATCAAAACAAATCGAATCTTATTTGCTCTGATTACTTACCAAGTTAATACACAGATTGAAGAACTGTATAGGGTGATAGGAATGATTTTATTTAATCTTGATATGTGGATAAAATTTCTTTTTTTGTCAGCAATAACCGATATTTTCTATCAAATTTTCCCCATTTTTTTGCTGTCATTAATATCCGCAAAACAACGTAAATCTATCTGCAATATTTTAAACTTTCGATAAAGAAAATAAGTTTTCTACTAGTATGGAAGTCAAATTTACCTTCCTGTCGTTGTCGATTCAGTTGAAAATAGCGGGCGAGGAATAGTTTGTAGAGGAAAGCGACTTACCATACTTGAAGGCATGCACCCAGCACTGTCTGTAATTTTGCATCATGTTAACTGTCTCCAGCACACGATACACTCTACCCATGATCAATCCCTCAATAATTCTAATTATTAATGTTGTTTTTTATACTAGTTATCCTGTGTTTCCATTACTTACTACTGGTAATTATCGTGAGAATATTTATTGCTTATTTGTTGTATAAGCATAGGTTATACATGGGTAAAAATCATCTTCGCCCTCAAAAACAACGAGAGGCTGCTCCCAATTCATTGGCAACAACCTCCATAACTCCGTAGTCTCAGTCTTTAATTTTGCTCCGCGTAGTTTTATCCTCAAAATTGAGGTGGAATTTGGTGTAGCGGGCAAGATGCCCCGGAGTTTTCCGTGAAGAATACCTCCCCGGAAACTCCTCTTGGCACTACAACAATTTTCGGTACATTATTTCCTGGAAATCTCCTAATATCACTCCACCTTTGGTACTACCAAAACTTTATCTACACGATTCCCATCCATATCCATGACTTCAAATCGCATACCTTGCCATTCAAAATAGTCAGCAGCTGAGGGAATACGTCCCAGGTGAGTAATGACAAAACCACCTAAAGTTTGATAGCTACCGCGATCTTGCGATCGCAATTCTTCAATCTCAAACAGTTCCATAAATTCATCGACTGCCAACATCCCATCCAATAAATAGGAACCATCTTCGCGCTGGACAATTTGTGGGTCTTCTTGTCCCTCAATAGTCGGAACATCACCAACTATTTCAATTAAAATATCATTGAGTGTTACTAATCCCTGAATTACTCCATATTCATCAACGACTAACGCCATATGGGTAATCGTTTGCTTAAACATTTCTAAAACTTTTAGACCACGGGTGCTTTCTGGCACAAATACAGGCTGACGTAAACCAACAGTTAAGTCGATTGGTTGACCTGTAAAACTCCTTGCCAGTAGGTCTGTAACTGGGAGAACCCCCAACACATTATCGAGTCCACCTTGACATACTGGGTATCGAGAATAAGCACTATCAATGATTTTTTGGCGATTTTCTTCGACTGTATCTTCCAATTCCAACCAGACAATATCGGGTCGAGGAGTCATCAAAGCACTAACCGGGCGATCGCCTAAACGAAATACCCGCTCCACCATATCTTGTTCGGCTTCCTCAAAGGTACCTTCTTCGGTTCCTTGTTCAATTAAAACCCGAATTTCTTCCTCAGTCACTAGAGGTTCCGTTGATGGTTTAATCCCCAACATGCGTAAGACAGCTTCAGTGGAAATAGTTAACAGGTAAACAACAGGTGTTGTAATTTTCGAGAGCATCTGCATGGGGATTGCCATTACAGAAGCGATCGCTTCGGGATGATTTAAGGCTAACCGCTTGGGTACAAGCTCGCCCAAAATCAGGGTTAAAAAAGTAATAATCAGAATAGCTAATCCTGTAGCTAACTGTTCCTTGTATGATGCGGGTGCTGGAGGGGCAATTGTAATCCCAAAAATCGGAGCAATGCGTCTAGCAATAGTGCTTTCACCAAAAGCACCAGAGAGAATAGTTAGTAGGGTAATGCCTATTTGGACAGTACCCAGAAAATGATTCGGGGAAGAAGCTAAACTTAGAGCCACCCGTGCTTTGATATCACCTCGTTCGGCAAGTTGTTGTAAGCGGACTTTTCGCGCCGAAACTATTGCCAACTCCGACATGACAAACAGCCCATTGGCAAAGATTAATAGAAGAATAATTAGAACTTCGACTGTTGGGGACATTATAAAAATTGCCGATGACAACGGCAGACTCACCTTAAGTTTAAATTTCTAGTATCCATTATCCAAGGTCATGTAATAAAACACCCTAAATATATCAAAATCTACTTTTGTCGTAATTTTAAAGAAAAGATGGGAAAGATAAGCCTCATCAGCTTTTCCCTTCGCTTGTGTATGAATAACAAATAATTTAACTGCAACCTTGACTAGAATAACAACTGCGATCGCTCCTATCCCCTAGATTTAGAAATAACTATCGCTGTTTGCATCCCTCCCATGCGCCGCTTCAAACGCCAACTTTCCCAAAAGCTACGTCTGCGCGATGATTCCCAGGAACGACATAGTAATTGGCTGGGAATATTGTATGACTTGATTTTCATGGCTGCCATTTTGCAGTTATCGGCTCAGTTATCAAGAGAATATGACATTGATGAATTAGGACGCTATGGGCTTTTATTTGTACCAATTTGGTGGTTATGGTGCGACCATAATTTTTGTATGGCGCGGTTTGATATCGGTGATATCATTCAGAGGTTATTAACCCTATCGGGTATGTTTGGTGTGGCGATGATGGCGATCGCGATTCCTGATACTTTTGATCAAGCCGATGCAACATTTGTTGCGGCTTATGTATCAACGCGAGGTGCAACGTTTTTTCAATATATACGTGCAGGACAAACTATTCCCGAAGCGAAAGAATTAACAGGTCGCCTCACTCAAGGATATGGGATTGCTTTGATTATCTGGCTAGTAGCAACCGCAATTCCTGCACCGTCGCGATATGTGATGTGGGGTATTGCCCTGTCGGTTGAATTGTTGACACCAGTATTTGCCAGTAAGGAAAAGGATAAAGTCAAGTTTCCGGGGAATTTTGCCCAACTCCGGGAGCGATTTGGAGTATTTACGATTATTATCTTGGGGACAACGCTAGCTACAATCATCCGCACAATTCAGTTACGTCGATTATCTGTGATTGAATCTGCGATCGCGGCAAGTTTTGGTCTAATACTGATATTTGGGATTTGGTGGGATTATTACGAATCTTCGCGGTTTCTCGAACCCAGTAAGACCAAAGTTTCTACTACCATCCCGGCTTTTTGGCAGTGGACTTACAGTCACCTGGTGCTACATGCATCAATACCAGTCATTGCTATTGGTTTTCGATACGCAATTTATACGTTTCCCGGTGACTTTATCGACTATACAACGGGTTGGATATTAGCACTGGCGGTTGGAAGTTCCATGCTAGCATTAGGCGTTATTTGGACATCGCTGCCCATATTGGCGCAAAAAAGTAGTTTTAACGACTCCGCATCTTATTTTGTTACTGCTGCGGTTGTTGCTGGATGCGGTCTCCTCGCCGCACGAGTTGTCGTACCTTTGTATCTTTTTTGCTTAACTGGCATGTTTTTAGTACGGGTACTGATGACTGATATTGAATTCGATTCGGGAGACAGTTCCAAAGATAAGAAAGAAAATAAATCTAGCAGTTCTAGTTCTAGCGAAAAAAAGGATTCTGGAGATAGGAAAGAAGAAAAGCGTAGTAGTTCTAGTTCTAGTTCTAGTTCTAGTTCTGGAGATAAGCGGGATGATAAACGAGATGATAGGCGGGACGATAGACGAGATGATAGACGAGATGATAGGCGGGACGATAGACGGGATGATAGACGAGACTATAGGTAATATGCAAGTTAGGCTAATCAGTCATTAATTTTTTTTGCGTCTTCCTCTCTCCCCATCTCCGCGTCGATTTTATCAAAATTATTGAGGCAAGCGCCATATAACAGTAATACTTTAAATCAAGGCATCACGGATTTTAGATTTTTGATGTATTTAACCCAAAATCTAAAATCCAAAATCGCGTGATTTACTTCGTTGCAGCTTCTCTTGCTGCTGCCGCTTGTTCAGGGTGAATACCTAAGCGAGTGAGGTTGATTCGACCTTTTTGGTCAATCTCACGTACTTTAATAATCACTTCGTCACCGACTGCAACCTCATCTTCGACTTTACCAACGCGGTAGTCTGCAAGCTGAGAAATGTGAATCATGCCTTCTTTACCGGGCAAAAATTCCACAAACGCACCAATCGGTATAATCCGAGTCACACGACCTACGTAAACATCACCCTCATTAAGCTTACGTGTCATTCCTTGAATGATACCACGCGCTCTCTTGGCTTTGTTTTCATCGATTGCGGAGATTGTGACTGTACCGTCATCTTCGATGTCAATTTTAGCGCCAGTCTCCTCAGTAATACCCTTGATTGTTTTACCACCAGGACCAATTACCAAACCAATCATGTCTGGGTCAATCTTAATAGTCAACAATCTTGGTGCATAGGGCGACATTTCGGTACGAGGCTTGTCAATGCAGGCAAGCATTTTTTCGAGAATGTGCAACCTTGCCGATTTTGCCTGATGGACGGCTTGGGCAATCACTTCCAGCGATAAGCCGGAAATTTTCATGTCCATTTGCAGTGCTGTAATTCCCGAATCGGTTCCCGCAACTTTGAAGTCCATATCACCCAAGAAATCTTCGATACCTTGGATATCAGTCAGAACGCGAACTTCATCACCTTCTTTAATTAAACCCATTGCAGCACCGCTCACGGGTTTTTTAATCGGCACACCTGCATCCATTAACGACAGCGTGGAACCGCAAACCGAACCCATTGAGGTTGAACCGTTAGAAGAAAGAACTTCGGATACGACACGGATTGCATAGGGAAACTCATGTTTACTAGGTAGCACAGGTAACATTGCCCGTTCCGCTAAAGCACCGTGACCAATTTCCCGACGACCTGGCGGACGTAGGGGTTTGGTTTCCCCAACAGAGTAGGGGGGAAAGTTATAGTGATGCATATAACGTTTGTACTGGTCTGGCTGCAAATCATCGGTGAGGGTTTGCGTATCGCCAGGAGTACCCAGGGTACATGCAGATAACACTTGAGTTAGTCCTCGGTTAAATAATCCCGTGCCGTGGACACGCTTGGGAATAATACCGACTTGGCAGGAAACCGGACGAACTTGATCGAGGGCACGTCCATCAACGCGAACGTTATCTTCGACGATTTGGCGGCGCATTAGCTCTTTGGTAATCTCTTTAAAAGTATTACCCAGTGCCTTGTTATCGGCAGCAGCAGCAACGCGGATTGTCTCATCTTCGGGAAATTCTGCGATCGCTGCCACAATACCGGCTTTGACTTCATCTAAAGCGGCATCGCGTTCGGTTTTGGTAAACTCGAACTGGGCGAGAATTTTCTTGATGTCGGATGTCGCGCGATCGCGAATGAAGTTTGCCAGGGTTTGGTCTACTTCGGGTGGTGCTTCGTGGACAATTTGCAAGCCTAAATCAGCAATTAATTCTTGCTGGGCGCGAATTAAATCCTGGACAGCTTCATAACCGAACTCGATCGCCTCAATAATATCCCGTTCGGGTAACTGATTAGCTCCAGCTTCCACCATGATCACACCATCAGGTGAACCAGCCACGATCAAATCTAAATCTCCGGCTTCAATCTCTGCGTAAGTAGGGTTAATGATAAAATCATCCCCCACCAAGCCGACGCGCACGGCTGCCATTGGTCCATTAAATGGAATTTTTGCCAACAGTGTTGCGATTGATGCACCTGTCACCGCAAGTACATCTGGTGGTACAAGTTCATCGATTGATAGGGTTGTAGCTATGACTTGCAAATCATCGCGCAACCACGATGGGAACAAGGGACGTAAAGGACGGTCAATTAGACGACTAGTCAAAATTGCTCTTTCTGGTGGACGACCTTCACGTCGTAAAATCCCTCCGGGAATCCTACCCGCAGCATACAGTCTTTCTTCGTAATCTACGGTTAAAGGTAGAAAATCGATGCCCTCTCTGCCTTGCGATCGCGTCGCTGTCACTAACACTGACGTATCCCCAGATTGTAACAAAACAGACCCGCCAGCCTGGGGAGCTAACAAGCCGATCTTCAGTCCAATATCCCGTCCATCAAAGGATATTGACTTCTCAAATTCTCCCATTCAGTTTCTTTTCCTTCTATGTTCGCTATTCTCTCACTGTGGCAATCCTAACATTTATGTACTATTACTGTCGGTCGTAAAGGTTAAGAGTTATGAGATATTTTATATACGAGTTGAGTATTCCCATACTGAATTTCCGGCATAATTGTGGAAAAAGCCTGATTATTTAGTCAACTTCTGGTTTTTTGGCGATTTTGTACCCATCTACTAGTACGGACTGGCAATTGCTAAATTTTATTTTTCCCCTTCCCCTTTTCTTCCAGACAACGGTACATAATTACTGCATCGATGAAAGTGCGATCGTTTAGTTCTACTGCTGCCGGGATTTGCCCAATGATCTCAAAGCCCAAGGATTCCCACAGGCGCAGGGAAGGGATGTTATTGGCAAATACCAAATTGAACATCACAGCTTTGTATCCAAGCTCAAAGGCGATTTCTAACATTGCTTCTCCCATAAATCGACCTAAACCTAGCCCCCGCATTTCCCGTTGTACAATAAAGCCAGCGTTGCCAATATGGCTGCACCGTCCCGGAAAATTTGGCTTCAAGAAAAAGGCTCCTAGTATTTCCTTTGGTTTCGCTGTATTATCCGCAACTTTATGTCTGACAACAAAAGCTGCTTGATTCAGCCAATATGCTCTAAATTCTAGTTCAGTCAGAGGTTGTTTTTGGGGATAGCTTTTTCCCTCAACAATAATTAAATTAAGTAATGTTCTGACTGTTTCTTGTTCATGCGAATGCATGTAATCTAGTTCTAGATGCATCCCATTTTCTAAAATTTTATCAACAGGTAAGTCCATGATTTACTATTTTTGTTTAATATAATATAGGTGTTTTCATTTGAGTAATTTACAGGTCAATCTAAATATTTATCTAAATTATCTAAAATATCTAAATATATTTAGTTTATGTATCTGCGCTTGTAGCGAATATATGAAAATTCTAAATATAGAAAATATCATATTTTTCATTTTTTGAAAAATGCAATATTAAGTATTTGTTAGTTTTAAATTAAAAATTCAAGAAGATAAATTAGTTAATTTGCACATGGCAATCTTACACGGTAGTTGGATAATTAAAAATCAAACAAACTGTCTATTCATTTGGGGAGAAACTTGGCGTTCTCTGGATGACAACTCAAATTTGACTTTAGCAGATGAATTACCTTTAAATCCTTTTGTGATGTCATCTGTGGATTTATGGGAATGGATGCAAACTTTACCAATTATCCTGCCGAAGTCTCTACAACCAAATATTTCTCCCACAACCCAATCTAAGGCAACCTCAAATCGGCGAACAACAAAAGCAACTAAAAGTAATCCCATTAATTTAGCGATCGCATCCGAAATCATTGCTCTACCTAGTCATGTGATAATTAGTCATCATGGCGAAAATATGACAATATCACCAATCCATTATGGAGAAATTCTTGAAGATGAACAAACACAGCTAAAATCTCTGTATCTTCAACCTTGGCGAGTCGAAGGATTTTATCTCAATCCCCATGAAGCAATCAAATTACTGGCATCTTTACCTCTAAACATTGCCAGTGGCGAGAGTCAGTTTTTAGGTGCAGATTTACGATTCTGGATGCAAATTGCTCGTTGGAGTCTCGATTTAATTGCACGATGTAAGTATTTGCCCAATATTCAATCACAGCCAAATAATCTACCAAATAATACCTTTACAACTTCCTGGCAAGCACTCTTAGATAGTGCAGTTGATACCACCAGATTAGAGAAATTTTCGCACTTGATGCCTTTAGCATGTCGAACTTACCAGAAAAATGGTGAGCGTGAAAACAATTCTCCATTTAATATAGACTTGCCCAGAGAACCTCAAGAATTAATTATCGACTTTCTCAACTCCACAATTAACGTCAGCGTGCGCGGAATGATTACTCCTCCCGCAGCTGCAGAAGCACGTTTGCTAGCAGCATTACCCACAGCAGTACGTCAGTGGTTGCAAGGATTAACAACAACATCCAATGCTATCAATGCCAATCCTCCAGAAGTAGAACGCTTGCAGGCAGCACTCAAAGCTTGGATGATGCCATTAGAGTATCAAATGGCAGGGAAAACGCTATTTCGCACCTGTTTTCAATTGCAATCGCCAGAAGCTGGAGAAAATCAGTGGATTTTAGCTTATTTTCTGCAAGCATCAGATGATAGCGAATTTTTAGTTGATGCGGCAACAATTTGGCAACAACCGATTGAACGTTTCCTGTATCAAAATCGAACAATTGAACAGCCCCAGGAAACATTTTTGCGGGGTTTGGGGCTAGCCTCAAGGTTATATCCTCCCATTGCCGAGAGTCTGGAAAGTGAATCTCCGACATTTTGTCACCTAAGCCCCATGCAAGCTTACGAATTTATCAAATCCGTAGCTTGGCGTTTGGAAGATAGCGGCTTGGGCGTGATTTTACCACCTAGTTTGGCGAATCGTGAAGGTTGGGCAAATCGCTTGGGTTTAAAAATTACAGCCCAAAACTTACAACAGCCAGGACGTTTGAATTTGCAGAGTTTGTTAAATTTCCAATGGCAATTAGCAATTGGGGGACAAACTATTTCTAAACAGGAATTTGATCGTTTAGTTGCCTTAAATAGCCCCCTAGTGGAGATTAACGGCGAATGGGTGGAATTACGATCGCATGATATCAAAACAGCACAAAACTTTTTTGCATCTCGCAAAGAAGAAATGTCACTTTCCTTAGAGGATGCATTGCGGTTAAGTTCGGGAGATACCCAGAGTATCGAAAAATTACCCGTAGTTAGCTTTGAAGCTTCAGGAGCTTTACAGGAACTAGTTAACGCCTTAACTAATAATAGTGCGATCGCAACTTTAGCGACACCTAAAGACTTTCGAGGAGAATTGCGTCCCTATCAAGAGCGTGGTGTTGCTTGGTTAGCATTTCTGGAACGTTGGGGTTTAGGCGCTTGTCTCGCAGATGATATGGGATTGGGTAAAACAATTCAGTTCATCGCCTTTTTATTACACCTCAAAGAACAAAATACGATTGAAAATCCCACACTACTTGTTTGTCCCACATCAGTATTGGGAAACTGGGAACGTGAGTTTAAAAAATTTGCACCAACTCTCAAAGTTTTACAATATCATGGCGATAAAAGACCTAAAGGAAAAGCTTTTGTAACGGCAATCAAAAAACATGATTTAGTCATTACTAGTTATTCACTCGTCCACAGAGATATTAAGGAATTGCAGCAGGTAATTTGGCAAAATATCGTCCTCGATGAAGCTCAAAATGTCAAAAATGCTGATGCCAAGCAATCGCAAGCCGTACGGCAATTAGAAGCTAGTTTTCGTATTGCTTTAACTGGGACTCCTGTAGAAAACCGTTTGCAAGAACTTTGGTCAATTCTCGACTTTCTCAACCCTGGATATTTAGGCAATAAACAATTTTTCCAAAGACGTTTTGCAATGCCAATTGAAAAATATGGCGATACATCCTCACTTTCACAACTGCGTTCTTTGGTACAACCATTCATTTTACGAAGGTTAAAGTCAGACCGCGATATTATTCAAGATTTACCAGAAAAACAAGAAATGACGGTATTTTGTGGTTTGACTTCCGAACAAGCCACACTCTATCAACAAGTTGTCGAAAAATCCTTAGCTGAAATTGATCAAGCCGATGGTTTACAACGACGGGGAATGATTTTAGCATTATTAATCAAACTCAAACAAGTTTGCAATCACCCCGCACAATATCTCAAACAAGAATCTTTAAATCAACAACATTCAGGTAAGTTACAACGATTAGAAGAAATGCTTGATGTTGCTTTAGCTGAAGGAGACAGAGCTTTAATTTTTACACAATTTGCCGAATGGGGTAAATTACTAAAACCGCATTTAGAAAAACAATTAGGTCGAGAAATATTCTTTTTATATGGAAGCACTAGTAAAAAACAACGTGAGGAAATGATTGATAGATTTCAACATGACCCCCAAGGACCACCAATCATGATTTTATCATTAAAGGCAGGAGGTGTAGGCTTAAATTTAACGCGAGCTAATCATGTTTTTCACTTTGATAGATGGTGGAATCCCGCAGTTGAGAATCAAGCTACAGACCGAGTATTTCGTATTGGTCAAACTAGAAATGTACAGGTACATAAATTTGTTTGTACAGGTACATTAGAAGAAAAAATTCATGACATGATCGAAAGTAAAAAACAACTCGCAGAACAAGTTGTCGGCGCTGGCGAAGATTGGTTAACCGAACTCGATACAGACCAATTACGAAATTTACTATTATTAGATAGAAGCACAGTTATTGAAGAAGATTAGTCAGTTTTCTAATTTTAGAATCCATCACCAATTAGTTAGAAATCAAAATAATTATGTCTAATGATACATTACAAGCAAGTCGTGAATGGTGGTCACAAAGATGGTTAGAATTACTTGATTCTTATCGCTTTAAAAAACGCTTAGAACGGGCAAGAAATTACTCCCGTCAAGGTAATGTTTTAAGCATAGAATTTAAAGGCGCAAAAGTATTAGCAAAAGTCCAAGGTAGCGAACCAGAACCCTATAAAGTATCTCTTTCTCTTGAACCTTTTAGTGATGAAGAATGGGGCTATGTAATCGAAGCAATGTCTCAAAAGGCAATTTTTGCGGCGAAACTTCTAGCTGGGGAAATGCCACAAAATATCGAAGCAGTATTTACCTCTAGTGGTTTATCCTTGTTTCCATTTACCTTATCAGATGTTCGTAGTAAATGCTCTTGTCCCGATAAAGCTAATCCCTGTAAACATGTCGGTGCAGTTTACTATCAATTAGGAGATAGATTCAGCGAAGACCCTTTTGTATTATTTCAATTACGGGGACGTACAAAAGCAGAAATTATTAGTAATTTACGCAATTTACGTAGAGAAGATAGTGGGAATAATACCGAAATTATCGAGACAGAAATCATTGAAGCTCAAGAGCAGTTACCAACAAAACAATATCCAGTCAACTTGGAATCTTACTGGAAATATGACGAACCATTGGAACCTTCATTAGTAGTAATTGCACCATCCACTAGCGAAAATATTTTGAATCTATTAGGGGCAATTCCTTTAGCCAAAGAAGAAGAAAATATGGCGAATTTCTCGGCGGCAGATATTGTGACAAAATACTTAGATAGCATTTATAAAGATGTCAGCCAAAAAGCAATGATTGCAGCTATGAATGTTGGCGACAACAATTAATTAAAATTTCTCCGCATCCCCGCGTCTCTAAGTCTCCGTGTCAGTTTTAATAATAAGTATTCAACCAGATATGATATTAGATGGAATCCCAAAACAAAGTTGTATCAGTTGAACTAGCAGATGGTACAGTTGTGAAAGTTGAAGCAACTCTGATTAGCGATCGCAAAATCGGATTGGAAACTCGACCTTTTAGCGAAGCTACTCTTGCTATCAAATCTCTAGCTCAAGAAATTGCTGAAACCGTACAAACAATTAAACCCAATAAAGCCAAAGTTCGCTTTGGAATCGAAATTGGCGTAGATGCAGGTAAACTAACGGCTGTACTCGCCAAAGGAGTTAGTACAGCCAACATCGAAATCACTTTGGAATGGGACAGTTAACGTTTTTTCCCTTTTCCCGAAAAAATCTAACCTATCCTATCGTTGTAGTGCCTCTGCGTCTTCTTCCCTTGGGCAATTCCCGATTGATGGGGACAACTTCCGCTTCATTACTTTCTCGCGCCACCCGAATTAATATCCCCGCAGCCAGTAAACTCGCAATCATCGAATTACCACCGTAACTAAACAAAGGCAACGGTAAACCAGTTGTTGGTAATGCACCCGTAGTCACACCAATATGTAGCAAGGATTGTCCCACCATTACCACTGTAATTCCGATCGCAATCAATCGATAAATTTGATTTGTCGCCTTGATTGCCACAATTAATCCCAAAGTGGCATATATTGCCAGCATTGTCAGCAATACCATACAGCCAATAAATCCAAACTCCTCCGCAAACACAGAAAAAATAAAATCTGTATCCTGGATGGGTAGATAAAACCACTTTTGTTGTGATTGTCCAAAACCAGCGCCCATTTGTCCCCCAGAACCTACTGCTAGCAAACTTTGAACTAGCTGATAACCATTACCAGTTGCATCAGCCCAGGGATTCAGGAAGGACATTACCCGTTTGCGTTGATACTCGCGAAAACTGATACTCAGTATCGCCAGCAAGATGCCCCCAAGAGCAGTTCCACCCAGATATTTATAAGGTAATCCCGCACCAAGGGCAATTAACCAGATAGTCATCCCACAGAGGGAAGCAGTGCTAAGATTCGGTTGAGCTAAAATTCCTAAAACGACTAATCCAAAAACAGCTAACCAAGTAAAGCGAACTCGCCAAGTTAATTTATCCCATTGTCCGAATAGTCTAGCACTTTGCATAACCAAAAATGGTTTAATTAATTCGGATGGTTGAATTGGAATTGGTCCCAATAACCGACGTGCGGCACCCAAATCACTTTTTCCCAGCCCGGGAACCAAGGTGACGAAAATTAAAAGTAAAAATAGGAAGATAAACCAATGAGATATCCCGGACAACTTCCGAATTGGTGTATTTACAACTATATTGAATCCAAATAAACCGACAACAACCCAAATCAGTTGCCGTCCAAAGTAATACAAACCATCTTTATAACGAGCATCGGCAAGGGGATAGGATGCGGAAAATAAAACAACAAGCCCTATAAACAGCCAAAGCATTGTTATCCAACGCAGTAAACGTGCCTCTAAAGCCCAACTGTTAACAGAGTCATCTAGGAATGGTATAGGTAGTAAACGGCGAATTATCTTCACGGGTATATGGATGAAGTAGATAGTTATATAAAGTTAAAGAGTAGTATCGCAGTCTCCCATTGGTTCGCACCCGACTTATTTGTTCTTATTTGTTCTGATTTTGTTGTTGTGGAAGTACGATACTCCGTATCGCAGCCAATACTACACCCAAACTTCCATATCTGCAAATGTTACATCAGTCTCACTTGTTCCTTGATACCAAAAAGTAGATATATTGATGTTGCTGAATTGCTGATTTTAGCTGAGGAATCTACGGAAATAAATCAAGACTTTTATTTTCATCAGTAATTTTGACATTCCGGAAGCCTCAGTATATTTAATTGACACTTAATTAAAAATATACAAAATCTTTAAGAACAAATACGTTTATCAAAAAATGATTTGATAAACTGTCTGAAGTACAAAAAATTACACCTCATAAAATCATTTATGCATTATCTTTATTCAGACATTTGACAAAACTTTAAAAATTATAAATGAATTTAAGCATAATCTTCATGATTGTCGGCTGAAAACAAGTAAAAATACAGTTTATGACTGAGTCAGTCTAATTACAGTAATACATAGTAATCAAACACCATCAGGGATTGAGAAATTAATTGTTGTTCACTGTTTCCTGAAGTGCTGACTACAAAATGATGATTCATCAATATTTTGTATACCAATGATTTATTTACCTGATTCACAGAATCATTTATCGGAAGTAAGTTCATGAGTAGCCGCATATTTTAATTTTCATGCATTCTGACACTAATTAACTCCCCTAATTATTTTTCTCAAGTATTTAGTCTTCCTAATGGTAATCATATATGCAACTATATACCTCTCAAGAAATTGATAAATTTCAACAGGATTTACCGTACTTAATTGAGATATCTACATGGGTAAGAAACTTTTTGGCAAAGCCACATCCAGACTTAGGTAGAAGCGGTAAAGTATGTCCTTATGTACCTTTTGCTTTAAAAGCCGATACAATCCAGTTAGCAGTAATTCGACCCAAAAAGCTTATTCAGCAAGAAATAGAAGATATTGTCAGAAAATATCGTGATGTATTTTTACAGGCAGAACCAACAACTGGAGAGGCAACAATATATAAAGTCTTCTTGCTAATTTTCCCTAGTATTCAAATAGAAAATACTCCAACTTTAATTGACGAAGTCCAACAAAAATTAAAACCTTACTTTGTAGAAGCAGGGCTGATGCTGGGAGAATTTCATCTGCGTAATCAAAGCCCAGGCTTACATAATCCTGATTTCCGTCCTCTTCGCAGCCCTGTACCGATACTAGCTATTCGGTTTATGGTAGAACAGGATTTACCTTTTCTCAAAAGTTCTCATGACGCACCACAAATCCGCATTAAATACTTAGAAACCTACTTACAACGTTTTTCTAACCAATTTAAAGACGACAAAAACTATTATCAAGCAATTCACGCTTTAGCTGTAGCTAAGCAGGAATTAAGAGAAAATAAATCTTCACCAATATCTAACTTTTCCAAATGTCCATTTAGCTCTATTCACTAACTCTATTCATTAAAAATCAGAGAATATTGCAAGGTTTTATATATTGATGATTCGGAATATGAGAATTTGTAAAATTCCCACATCATATCCATGATTCCGAGAAAAAATACAATTAAATACAGTTTTTATGGGAACTTCCAAGCACGGAACTTTGTATTAATAGCTACTAAAAATATGCAAACAGCAAGTCATAAAGTATACACTAAGTCTCAAAATCAGCAAGAACATCTGAAAGATATCGATAATTGTTTTCACAATTTGGGTAAACAATGTGTACAGCAGATGTTTGAGACACAAGCATTACAAACACCTGATGCAGTAGCAGTAGTATTTGCCGAGAAATCGCTTACCTATCAAGAATTAAATCAGCAAGCCAATCAACTTGCACATTACTTAAAAACTCTAGGTGTCAAACCAGAAGTAATGGTAGGAATTTATGTAGAACGTTCCCTAGAAATGATAGTAGCGATATTAGGCGTTCTCAAAGCTGGAGGTGCTTACGTACCCATAGACCCCAATTATCCACCGGAACGGGTGAATTTTATCTTAGAGGATACACAAACACCTTTTCTCCTCACACAAGAAAATCTATTACCGCATCTAGAAAACACCACAGCACAATTATTTTGTCTCGATTCCCAGTGGACTGAACTAGCTCAACAAAGTCAAGACAATCCAGACTGCGAGACAAACATTGAAAATTTAATGTATGTTATTTACACCTCTGGTTCTACCGGAAAACCTAAAGGTGTGATGGTTCCTCACCGTGGTATTGTCAACCAACTATATTGGCGACAAACAACCTTCGGTTTAAGTAATACAGATAAAGTTTTACAAAATATTCCCTTTAGTTTCGATCCTTCAGTGTGGCAAATATTTTGGACTCTTTGCTATGGAGGACAATTAGTTTTACCTCATGGGCAAGGACATAAAGATACAGCCTACCTAGTTAAACTCATCGCCGAACAGCAAATTACCATTACAGCTTTTGTCCCCTCAATGCTGCGGGTGCTTTTAGAAGAAGAAGGTATCAAAGCTTGTCAATGTTTGCGACATATTTCCTGCGGCGGGGAAGCTTTAACAATGGATTTAGTTAAACTATTCTGCGATCGCACAAATTTACAGGGAGTATTATGTAATGTTTATGGTCCCACGGAAGCTTCCATCGATGCAACTTTTTGGCAATGCCTAAGTGCAGATGACTTGGCTGTTGCACCAATCGGTAAAGCCATTACCAACGCGGATATTTATATATTGGACGAAAATTTACAACCAACTCCCATAGGTGAACCTGGAGAAATTCACATTGGGGGAATCGGTTTAGCAAGGGGTTATCTGAACCGCCCTGAACTGAGCTATGAAAAATTTATTCCTCACCCTTTGAACCCAGAACCGACAGCAAGACTCTACAAAACTGGAGATTTAGGGCGCTTTTTAGCCGATGGTAATATTGAATTTCTCGGACGGATTGATCATCAAGTCAAAATTCGTGGTTTCCGCATTGAATTAGGAGAAATTGAAGCCACTTTGTTACAACTTCCGCATATCCGGGAAGCGGTAGTTATTGCCCGTCAAGATACATCAGTAGAGAAGCGCTTAGTTGCTTATCTGGTTCCCCAAGTTGGACAAACAATCAAAGTCAGGGAAATTCGTCGCTATCTCCAGCAAAAATTAGCCGACTACATGGTTCCTGCGATATTTGTGGTTTTAGAAAGCTTACCACTGAACCCGAACGGTAAAATCGATCGCCAGGCATTACCGATTCCCAACCCCACCCGTCCCGAACTCGAACCAGAATTTATGGCGGCGCGATCGCAATTAGAAGCTCAATTAGCAGAAATTTGGCAGGAATTGCTGGGAATTGAAGCGATCGGCATCCACGACAATTTCTTTGAGTTGGGAGGTAGCTCTCTGCTAGCTGTGCGGATGCTGGCACAAATTGAACATAGATGTAAGCAAAAATTACCTCTGACAACGTTTTTACAGGCGACAACAATTGCCGAACTGGCAGATATTCTCCAAAAAGAAGATCATTCTGAACTTTGGTCAACTTTAGTACCCATTCAACCAAATGGCAAAAAACCACCTCTGTTTTTTATTCACGGTGCAGATGGAAACGTTCTCGTTTTTCAGCACTTAGTCAAATATTTAGACTCAGAACAGCCAATTTACGGATTACAAGCTCATATACTTGATGGCAAAAAAGATATCCGTCAGCGAATAGAAGATATTGCGACTGAGTATATCCAATATATCCGTAACGTACAACCACAAGGTCCCTACAATCTTTGTGGTTATTCAGTTGGTGGTGTAATTATATTTGAAATGGCACAGCAACTCCTAGCCCAAGGGGAAGATGTGGGGCTACTTGCATTATTAGATACTACCTGCCCAAAATATTACAGACAACTATCGCTCGGAAATTGGCTGGCTTATCACTGGCAGACATTCAAGAATTTGAAATTAGCACACAAGCTCATCTATTTACAGGGTGGATTACAAGAGCGTTGGAGAAAAACCGTTATTGCGATTCAAGAAATAGTATCTCCATCAATTCCCACAGTGAATAAAACCTCAGACGAAGAAGAAATATTTTCTCGTTTCGTAAATGCCGTTTGTGATTACATTCCCCAAATGTATCCCGGCAAAATCATCCTATTCCGTTGTCTAGAACAAATTTGGTGGGTACAACACGATCGCCAATTAGGTTGGGCTGAACTCACAGAAAAACCAGTGGAAGTAATTGATGTCCCCGGACATCATGATCATTTGATTAGCATCAATCATGAGTTTATAGGAGTTCAACTATCTAATTACTTAACCTCAAATACTTAATCAATTAACGCAGAATATCAAAAAATATTGGGGCACTACTAAATAGTAATGCCCTTCAGATTGTCAAATATTCGTTATAAATCTTATTGCTCAGTTGTCGTGGATTCTTGAGGTTGTGGTTGTGCTTGTTCAGTTGGCAGTGGTATCGGGTTGAGGAATTCACGCCAAGCACGAATTTGTTGTCGCGCTTGACTATAGGCTGCTGTACCCCGTGGGATTAACTGTGCCGTCTGAATAGCCCTGTTGATATCCGATTCAGATTGCGATCGCGCGATATCCAACAACTGCTGACTCCATTGGTCGAGTGCTGGGTTAACATCGTTGCGTAAACTGCTACTGGCGGGAATTTTGTTAGCGATACTCATTGCTTCCGATAATGCATCCGGGGTTCCACGTAAAGCAACTGCCCGTGCCTTGTCCCAATTATCACGAGAGGTCACTTGTACCTGCCAATCGTTAATTGCCGATTGGGCTTCACCAGCCAAAGCTCGATTGCCAGTAATTTGGCTGGCGGTTTGGATTGCTCCGGCAAAGTCCCCATTATTTGCCAACTGCCTAGCTCTGTCTAAATAAGGTTGGTCTTGGGCACGTTGAATAATTGCTGTCCATTCACTGATTTTTTTGCGTGCTTCTGGATACAATGCCCGTCCACGGCGAATTTGACTAGCTTCCGCGATCGCAGCTTGGAGGGAAACATTATCCTGAGAATAGGCTAATTGTTCGGCACGGTCTAAAAATGGGCGGTCTTGAATAGTTTGTACCTGGGCAATCCAACGACTAATTTCTTGACGAGCCTCCCGCGAACGGGGGTTATTGGCGGGAACTAACTGAGCCTCGGCAACTGCTGCGCTTAAGTCTGCAATTGAACCTTGACTTGCCAGCATTCTAGCTTTATCCAAACGCACAACATCACCAATTTCTAATTGCCAACCAGCAATTAGCTGCTGCGCTTTTTGATACACCGCTCGTTCGGGTTGGATTTGCTGGGCTTGGGCGATCGCTGATTCTAATCCTAATACTGTACCAATCCAGGCGTTACGCTGCGCCTCGGCAATTGCAATAAAGTCTTCGGTTTCGGTTTGCAAACCAGCGTTGATGGGAATTTGCTGGGCGATAGAAATGGCATCATCGGCATCGCGTCTTTCCAACTTCTTCTCGGCAATATTCAGCATTTGCCGACCAAAAACCGGTATTGCCTCCTGAGCCTTTTGGTAAACATAGCTATCATTACTTACCGATTCAGCTAATTTAATGGCTTCAATAATTTTATCGACAACACCCGTTTTCGCTAAATCTTCAGCTTTTGCTAACTTCTCACCATCTTCACGAGACTTGGTAATCAAGTCATTTAACTGCTGGTACTTAATTGTTTCCCAATACTTATTATCTAAACGCAGTAACTTTGATGCTGTCATAAACGCTTGCTGCCAGCGTGTATTACGCATTGCATCTTCAGTTTCTTTGTAAATCTCCTCACCTTTTGTCCAAATCGACTGCCAATTTTGGATTTTCTCCTCGACTAATTTATAGGCAGGCATATCACTGGGAATACGTTTTGCTGTGGCGATCGCTTCGTTCAGTTTCCCAGCTTGAAAACTCTCGTCGGCTAAAGTCAACACATCCTTCGACCATTCCTCTAATAAACGGTCTACTTCCCCGCGTAAAGGGTGATTTTCTGGCAACCCCTTCACTAATTCGATCGCTTGTAATAAGTCGTTAACTGTTTGTTTTGAGGCTGCCAATTGAGCGCAATGCATTCGTACGGAGGCACTGGCGAGGGGCCAAAAAATTTCCGGGCAGTTGGGTGCAGCCGGCAACTTCAACAGCATTGCCATAGAAACAAAAGCGATCGTCCCTGGCACAAAAGCTAACAAGCCCGTCCACAAAATCCAACTTTTTGTCCAACGCGGCAACTTTCCCGAACTTTTACTTGTTGCCGATACTGGCTCTTGCGGTTCGCTTTGTAGCACTGTTTTTCCAGATTGACTTGTTTTTTGCTGCTTCACAGACTTGGTGGTTGACTTAGCACTTGAATTTGTACCAGGGACACCAGACATATTACTTCCATTAACTTGTTGTTTCCGGGATAGTTGGGTCGCATCATCCGATTCGCCGACCGTGGAAGAAGAAAAACCTTCTGGAACATCCCGTTCTCTCATCGCTCACACCAAAATGATTTTATAACGATCTGTATTTATTTGCGATCGAAACCTACGTTGTTGCCATCGTAACTTTCTCCTTCAGAAAAAGCTAGCACCCAGACTATCATATCTCCACCAATACCATCTTCACTAAATTTAGATAGTTCCCTTTTATACCACTTCTAAACCAAGGATTCAGTCTGCAATTCACCGATTAGCTGTTCTAAATGCTCGCTACTAGCTTGATATACTGAGCCACAAAACTCACATGTTGCCTCCGCGCCATTATCTTTGCTGATCATATCTTCTAGTTCCGACTCTCCTAACAATTTCAAAGCACCCAAAACTCTGTCAAATGAACAACCACAGTGGAAACGCAACATTTGGGTATCAGGAAAAATATGCAGTCCCATATCGCCCAAAATATCCTGAAAAATTTCATTTAAACTCTTACCAGCTTGCAGCAAGGGGGTGAAGTCTGTCAAAGCAGCCATACGGGACTCTAAGGTTTCCACAAGAGCTTCATCATGAGAGACTTTCGGCAAAACCTGCACCAATAAGCCACCTGCTGCGGTGACTCCACTTTCTTCAACAAATACACCCACAATTAAACCGGAAGGAGTTTGTTCGGAGGTGACTAAATAATAAGCAACATCTTCACCAATTTCACCCGAAACAAGCTCTACAGTGCTGGAATAAGGATAACCATAACCGATATCGCGGACAACATACAGAAAGCCTTTCCCAACTATGCCACCAACATCTAATTTACCTCTGGCATTTTTTGGTAATTCCGCTAGTGGATTATGGACATAGCCACGCACTGTTCCATCCAGACCCGCATCTACCAATATACCCCCCAAAGGACCATCGCCTTTGACGCGGAGATTAACCCGCGAACCAGGTCTTTTCATACTTGATGCCATCAGCAACCCGCAAGTCATTGTCCTCCCTAAAGCAGCAGTTGCATCGGGAGAAAGTTTGTGACGCTGCCGCGCTTCTTCTGTCAGTTTTGTAGTGATAGCGCCAACTACTCTAATGCTACCATCGGCTGCCGTAGCGCGAATTAACCGATCCACCATGATACCCCTTACATTTCTTAATACACACTTCTTTATATTTTAATGCGTTATTGGTTATTGTTAGGTCGCGAAAAAGGCGAATCAGGGAGTTGTGGAGAATTGGTAATTTCTAGCTCCTGAAGCCCAATAGCCAATGATGGATACTTCTGTAACGGAGGGAAGCAAGCCATAGAAGTATTTCCCCCAAATCCCAGACAGATAGTTAAAATTACATGTAGCTAGCAACTAACTATTAACCATTAACCATTAACCATTAATCCATCACCTATTAACATGCTTGGTAATTTTCAACAAAGCCAATTAAGAATCGAGGTAGAAGCTACCGCAGAAGCAATTCGTAATAGTTTACTCCGTTCTGCACAGTTGGAAAAATGGCTTCCTTCTGGTGGTTTTACTACAGGAATGCCCGAAGAACTGCATCCAGGGTTGCAATTTACCAGAAAAATCGGACCATTTGCAATTGAACATAAAGTGGATATTGCCACTTCTAATTCTCTACGCTTGCTATTAAGTCAGGGAATTGATGGTTTTCATGAATGGTATTGGGGTGAAGGTTGGGTGCAGTCACGAATTGAAGGTGTAACGATTTTTCCTATTTCCTTGGGACAAACTCTAAGTTTGTTAAGTTTGCAACAGTTTTTAACAAATAAAGATTAATCAAAATCTAAAGATTAATCAAAAATTTAGAGACGCGATATCTAAGAGAACATTTATAAAGTAAATATTAAGGATAGTCACGTAGGGAGAAACCCGGTTTCTCATCAAAAAGTCAGATGATGCTCGATACTTAAATCCAAGAAACCGGGTTTCTTTGGTTCTAAGGTTCACTTTCTACATGATATCTAATGTCTCTAGAGCAGCTTTGTAGTTTTTAAATTGATAGTTTTGAGATTGATAGTTTTGAGAATTTACACACTGAGAATTGTGTTACTGAAGTTTAGTAATACGAATCACGACAATCTCTGCTGGATTCTCCTCTCCAAGCAATATTCGGAATCAGAAATTGGTATTAGTTCATTTTTAACTGGGAATAGTTCATAATCCTGTTACTGTAGCCGCAGTAATCAAGAAGTGAGCTATGAAAGTACACCCACGAGAAATCTATAACCTATTAGTAGATTCTAGTCAGACGAATGCCTTAGTAAAGGAGATTATTATCGGCTTAACATGGACATACTGCCAAGTTGATGGAATTGGATTGTGCATGAGTCCCGGACAGGCAACCCGGACATTACCTTGGTCGGGGACATTGGTGAATTTACCTGTAGCAAATTTATCACCTTGGTTGAAGTCTTGGGATAGCTATCAAGCAACTGTGGCAATGGCGGTAATTAATGCTGTGATTAATTCATCCTCATCACTTTTAGCTGCTGCACAACCCTTGCCACAGGAAATCTCCCATGAGTTAGGCTCTTCTCCAAGTTTGGCAAATTTAGCTGTATTTGAGCATTTCTTGCCATTAATTCGGGGGAAACGAGTAGTCGTGATTGGGCGTTATCCCGGATTATCTATGTATGAAAAAGAAATAGATTTGACCGTACTTGAACGTCAACCGAGTCCCCAAGATTTACCTGATACCGCCTGTGAGTATCTTCTTCCTGAAGCCGACTGGGTGTTTTTAACAGCAACCTCAATTGTGAATAAAACATTTCCACGTTTGGTTGAGTTGTCGCAAAATGCCACTTTAGTCTTAATGGGACCAACTGTTCCCTGGTTAACAGATTTAGCAGATATGGGAATCAATTATTTGGCGGGTGTTGGTGTCACCGATGCAGAAGTATTACGACAGACAATTGCTGAGGGGGGAGGTGTGAGAATTTTTGATACAGGGGTGCAATATCGGGTTTGGAAATTTTCATGATAGAAGCCATAACTCCGATATCAGAAGAGTCAGTTGTGTTAGAAATTTAATTACAGATTTTACTTGCATATTTTGAGTGGTTTCAGTCAAATAAAATCTGATAATAGTGACTCGTAAGCATCTGTAAAGTATGACTATTGATAGAGATAAAACTCTAACATGTGATTGATGAAAAGCAAATTTAAAAATGTTGAAATTTACTAGAGTGAAGCAATGAAATTGTAAAAAATAATTTTTAAGAGCAAGGAACTAAAATGGTAGTCAACATACACAAAAGAGCAGTAGGTGTTTTTTCACGTCGTCAAGATGCGGAAAACGCACTACATGAGTTGAAAAATTCTGGCTTCCCAATGGAGCGAGTATCAGTAATTGCCCAAGAAAAAGACCACCGTGATAATATTGCTGGTGCTGAAGTTCGCGAAAAAGTCGGCAACCAAGCAGATGAAGGTGCCTCACTTGGCGCGGCGACAGGCGGAACCGTAGGTGGTTTAACTGGACTGTTAATCGGATTGGGAACACTGGCAATTCCTGGTATTGGTCCAATTATGTTAGCTGGTGCAACTGCAACTGCGATCGCAACTACAATTGCTGGTGCGGGGATTGGTGCAGCAGCAGGTGGTTTGTTAGGTGGGTTGATTGGCTTGGGAATTCCAGAGACAGAAGCACGTTCCTACAATACACGAGTCGAACGTGGAGATTATCTAGTCATCATAGATGGTACTGATGCTGAAATTGCCCATGCCGAACAAATTCTTCGCCTTGGTGATAGAAAATATCGTCCGATTGAAGATTTTGCCATTTATGACCAACCTAATCAAGTTAATCCTGACTACGCAACCGCAGATGTTTATCCCGCAGTTGTGACTCCAATCGCTGAAAATACGGCGCTTGGCTATACTCCTGGTGTCATGCATCAATCTATGATTCGCAATAAGCGGGCAGTTGGTGTATTTTCACATCGTAGTCATGCCGAGGCGGCACTGACAGAACTGCGTGATTCTGGCTTTGCAATGAATAATGTCTCTATTATTGGCAAAGATACTGATAATAATTTTGACGCAGTATCAAGAACTCCTATGGAAGGCAACAAAGCCGATGATGGAGCAAAAACAGGTGCTGCTACAGGAGCCACATTAGGTGGTTTAGGTGGTTTTTTAGTTGGTTTAGGTGCTTTAGCAATTCCTGGAATTGGTCCCGTGATTGCGGGTGGTGCGGCGGCAACTGCACTAGCGACAACGGTGACAGGAGGGGCAATTGGTGCGGCGGCTGGCGGTGTTGTGGGTGGACTTGTTGGTTTAGGTATCCCGGAAAATCGAGCTAGGGTATACAGCGATAGATTAAACCGGGGAAATTATATTGTCATGGTTGATGGTAGCGAAGAGGAAGTTCGACATGCCGAAACAATCCTCAGAAACCACGGTATTGAAGAGTTTGATATTTTCAATGCTACTGATATCCATTCAACTGAGCGGGAAACACCAGTAATGGATACTTCCCGTACTAACTACGCGACAGATATTAGTAGAGATATTGATACTAATGCACCTGTCGTGATTATTGATCGCCGCGAAGAAATTGTCTAGAGAAAAGTTCTGAGTGTTCGGTGCTGTATATTGATTGCTGGGAGATTTATTCTTCCAGCATGACTCATAATTACTGAGATAAGTTTAGGGGAATATATAGGGGAATATAAAATAGGCATTGCTGAATCAGAGGATGATTGAGGTTGATTTAGAAATGGGGAGATACGCTGATGTCCCTAATTTGAATAGTTAATGGCTAACGGTTAATAGTAATAATTAATAGTTAAATATAAAGATTAGGCATCAAAATTAAGATAAAAGTCGCAATTAAAAGAGGAGTTTTATGACAGTTCAAGAACCGGGACAAAACAGTAATTCGGAGATTAATCCGACTGTATCTAACGGAACTAATAGTGTTGAGAATTTAGCAAACGATAGTCTGCCTAAATTACCACCAGTCGATGAAAATACACTGGGAACACAATGGCAGAAATTTAGTTCTCAAGTGGCAATATTTTTAGAAAAATTACCAGAATATATCGGTAATTTCTGGACTCAGTACAAAGTCCAAATTACCAGTATTGTTTTAATTATAGCAGCGCTCATTTCCGTAAAAATTGTCCTGGCTATACTGAAGGCTATTAATGAGATACCCCTAATTGCCTTCTTCTTTGAACTAGTCGGAATTGCTTATATAGTTTGGTTTATTTGGCGCTATATCCTCAAAGCATCTACTCGCCAAGAACTATTATCTCAGATTAATTCCTTCAAAAAGCAAATAATTGGTAATGATGATTTGTGATCTGAATATTCAAGTTTAATTTTGGTCAAGTTTAATTTGGGATTGTAGTTGATGCGATCGCAAAATTACTAATAATTAAGTACATGTGATACATGTGGGTTTTTAACTCTTTTCGATATCAAATTTGACAATAACTTAATAATTCTTCGCAAATACCTGCCTGTTATCTTGACGGGTGGGGTTCTGTTTGCTGAATATTTTCATGCATTCTAACTTTAGTAGAAAATTAAATATATCTCCAGATAGAAAAAATACTACCAGAATCAATTCAATTCCATCCGCAAGATAGTATCAATTCAGTTACAAAATTTATAAGCTAATTGTGTAAGAAGAAACGAAAATTGCTGAACTTGGGGAATCGAGTTATGGAAAATAACGAGTCTAACAGAGGAATTGATTCATCAGAACGTGCGGAAAGAGATACATACGATCGCGGTATAATTCCAGCAGAAACAGCAGCACGGAAGGAACGGGAAGGCGAACTTTTTAAAACATTGCCTACTGAGGAAAGAACTGCTGCTGCAAATAGCGATAACCAAACAACATCAAATAGTGTTCGCACCACTGATGGTTATACTGTGGATAATGAAGGTTTGTTAAATAACTACGCAGTTGAACCGGAAATGTATTACGAAGTGCCTGGTGATGCACGTCAGCAGGCTGAAGAAGAAAAGCAATTAAGAATGCAAGAAATGCAACACATGAATGAAGATGAAGAAGGAAAGTTGACAACAGATGGTGACAAGCGAGGTAAAGGGACGGGTGTCATTTAGTTGTTGTTGAAGTCCCTATTTGAAGTCTCATTCGTGTTGATTTTGTAATGATGATTGGGTTTTGCTCAATCATCATTTTAATGTGAGTTCTCACCCAATCCAACCTAAGCTGATGTGCAGCATATAAATCAAAAACGCAAAATAATTGTAGTGCGGAGAGGAGTTTCTGGGGAGGTGTTCTTCACGGAAAATTCCGGGGCATCTTGCCCGCGTCTTATATACAAATTAGATGCGTCGCAGCTTAATCCAACCCACCCCAAATATTCTTATTATTTACCACCTACTATAAATGGTTCAATTTCTGGATGCAGCCACTGTCTTTGATACCACTCGGCAACTAAAGGGCGAATCACAAATTTTGGTACATCCCCAGCTTGAACATCTACACGTATACTAGAGTAGGGTCTTCGTCTTTGTGAACCTTGACCATTACGACCAAGAAATAATTTTGAGTTGGCAACTAAGCGAGATTCATTACTAGTAAATGTCTCCATCAAATCCACACCTTCGGGGCGCTGACGGCGCAAACTAAAGCCACTTCCCCCGCAAACAATCCAATTGATATGGGAATCTGCATGTCCGGTATCCTGGGTTTGTAAATATTCTAAACAATGGGCATGTCCATTAAATACCAAATCAACCAGGGGACGATTTTGATTCAGGGAGCCAATTGTTTCCGCAACTGCGTCGAATACTTCCCGCAAACGATAACGTATTGCTAAAGTCTGCGCTTGCTGCCATTTTGTCGCTTCAGTCACATAGGGGGGATGGTGAAAAAATATGATTCGACCCCTAACTTGGCGATTATTCCATGACTCAATCAGTTGACTTTTCAACCATTCGAGTTGTTCTATATCTACGGCTACTTCCTGTTTAGGTGCTAGTTGTTTTTCAATATCGACGATGATTTCTTCTATCTGGGTAATTTGTGCATGGGAATCGTCGAGTTGATCAGCATCTTTCGGGTTATAGGGGTTGAGTTGATTGACTTTATCGAAAATTTGCTGTTTCTGCTGTTCTAATGCTTGGCGGCTTGTTTCTAGTTGCAGTCGATGCAAGTCTCCTTCACTGGTTCTTGGGATTGGTGCTGGTTGGTTAAATGTATTGGAATCAAGTGCAAAAAAGTCAATCCCACCGTAACGAAATGTATAATAGCGATTTGGTAAACGAGTAAATTTACCAGGCTCATAGCGCAAACAATAGCCACTATCACTTTTGGCGGTGTAATGCTTGTCTAGATGATGTGCCAAGTCTCCCGGCATCATCTGGGATTTTAAGTAGTCTAGAAAAGCTTTCGCATAAGCGTCACCTGCTCGCGAACCATGCCAACCAACATCGAGGTCAAGCTTGGATTGGAGCAAACGCCGGATGGGCATTGTCCCTAAAGATACCAGGCTCCAAAAAAGAGGCAAATCATAATAATCGTGATTTCCGGGAACTGGGAATATGGGGAATTTGAAGGTCATATTATCGTAGGCGATATGGTGATAATTATCGCCATTGACAATAAATTCCCGGTAGGGTTTGAGGAAGTTTTGCTGATAGTATTCGCTGGAGCCGACTAGATAGACAACATCTCCAGTGTGGAGCATGAATCTACATTCGTCTTGATGGGGAAGCATGGCTTTAGCGACTTCGCGTTGTGGGTTGTGTCCTTGATGTTTACCAGTTCCACTATCACCAATAACCAGAAACGAAAATTCATCCCCATCATCTTTGCCATCATCAAGGACAAACCGTGTTTGGTCAATTCCTCTGGCTGTAATTAACGGGTCTTGCCAACGTACCCTTTGTTTCATCCGCCGAATTTTTTCAGCGATCGCAACCTCATATACTAGTTTCATGATTGATTAGTAGTTAATAGTTAATGGCAAATAGGTAAATGAAAAATGAGCAGAGATTGTAGATAATTTAATGATCAAAAATCTCAATTCCTATGTTTTTGTCACTTATTTTCCCCTCTTCCCTATTTTTCTTGAATTACCAAATTCGGCAATCCTTCCAGTTTTTCAAATGGTTCCAATTCTTCGACGCTAGGAACAAAAATTTTTAACGCACCTGGTATACATTTAATTTCAACTGGTGCTGCTTCTAAAACTTCGCCATCAATGGCTATTTTTTGTGGTGGGTTAGTGGTGATTTTAAATTGCTTTGCTCGTAAATAACCAATATCGTCACGTTCGGCTGCACTTCCCGATGAGGCAGTTTGAAATAAATGAAATGCACTAGCTATGGCAGCAGCTTTTGTTGCAGGGGCTACGATTGTCATGTCCAACAAGCCATCGTCAAAAATAATACCTGCATTTCCCTGGGCTAATACTGATGTTGCTGGGGCGGCGTTGGCTACTGTTACAGCCGATGCAATGGTTGTAATAATTTTGTCTTCAGTCTCAATTTCAACCTCAAAACTGCTTAAATTACGTAATTGCTGCAAACCTGCCAATATATATGCCATCACACCCAAACGGTTTTTTGCATCCCGATCTGCGAGTTCAACAGTTTCGGCTTCAAAGCCGATGCCTGCCAACAAGACCATTGGATAGCCATTACATTCTGCCGCATCAATAATTCGCGTACTTCCTTGCAAAATAACTTTACAAGCATCGGTAATTGTATCGGGAATCCCTAAGGCATTCGCAAAAGCATTTGCGGTTCCCCGTGAAATCACTCCAAAGGGGATATCAGTCCCCATCACGGCGGCGGCGGCGGCTGATAATGTTCCATCTCCACCCGATGCGATAATTGCACTTGCTCCCCTTTTGACTGCGGCGATCGCTAATTCTCCGGCACCAACATCTTTTGTGGTTAGATGAATATCTAATTCAATTTCCGGTTCTAAGATTGAGCGGATTTGTGCTAGTTCTTGTTCGGGGTCGCCCTGACCAGCAACGGGGTTAAATATGAGACAAGCAGAACGATTCATAAGCTGATGTGCAGTTAAATTGTATAAAGCGAAAATATGAATTTATTATTGTAGTGCGGGCATCCTGCCCGCTTTGTCTATATAATTTAGGCGCTTAACAGCTTAGGAACAATCGGGAGATAAGATAAAAAAATAATACCTAATGCCAAGTAACCATTAACTTTTTAAATATTTTCTATGGGCGATCGCATGAAATCTTCCTTCTTGTGGCAGGTTTTGTGGGAATTTTTGGTAGCCTAGCATAAAGAGTCGAAAATTTGAATCCAGCTTAAGCTGATTAATTAGTATTAATTTGTTCTCTGAGAAAAACTTTGTCATCAGATTCTGGACTTTCTTGGTATCTTGGTGATGTCAATATTTGCATAAGAAAATGCATCTTTTTCTACTTATTTATGTCAGTGTTATTACTCCCACAAGTTGAAGAGCGATCGCCACAACAAAAAACGAGACTACATTTGCTCAAAAACTAAATAAAAACTAAATTGTGATGATTTTGCCAATTTAAATCAATACACAAATAAAAACTAATCAAATATGTCAATCGAGAACAGTTCTTTTCTCTTGTTTACAAAAATTAGTAAAGATATATTAAAAAGTAAAAAATAATCTTGCTTAAAATCGGGCAATATTAGCTCCTATTGGTCATCGACTGCGGTAGTCTAGTTCTAGTAAATTATCTCCACACTTTGATAAGCCGCTTTATGACATCAGTTGTTTCTAGCCCGTTACGTACCGTTCGCATCGGTTCGCGCAAAAGCCAACTTGCACTAGTTCAGACATATTGGGTTCAAGAACAGCTGCAAAAAAGCTTTCCAGACATAAAATTTGAAGTTCACACCATGTCTACCCAAGGTGACAAAATCTTGGATGTAGCATTAGCGAAAATTGGCGACAAAGGGTTGTTCACCAAAGAGCTAGAACTGGGAATGATCAATCAGGAGATTGACTTTGCAGTTCATTCCCTCAAAGATTTGCCAACTAACTTACCAGAAGGGTTGACATTGGCTTGTATTACCGAACGGGAAAACCCTGCGGATGCCCTTGTAGTGCATGAAAAATATCAAGATAAGCAAATAGACACTCTACCAGAGGGTGCAGTTGTGGGAACTTCTTCGCTGCGACGATTGGCGCAGTTACGCCACCATTTTCCCCATTTACAGTTTAAAGATGTACGTGGAAACTTGAATACACGCTTGGCGAAATTGGATGCCGGCGAGTACGATGCCTTAATCCTGGCTGCGGCTGGATTACAGCGTTTAGGAATGGGCGATCGCGTACATCAAGTAATTCCCAAGGAAGTATCGCTACATGCTGTCGGACAAGGTGCATTAGGTATTGAATGTCGTGCCGAAGATCACGAAATTATATCCCTGTTAAAGGCGATCGAACATCCGCCCACACGCGATCGTTGCCTTGCGGAAAGAGCATTTTTACGAGACTTAGAAGGTGGTTGTCAAGTACCTATTGGCGTAAATACCGAGTTAAATGGTGATAATCTGACCCTTACAGGTATAGTTGCTAGTGTGGATGGACAAAATTTAGTCCAGGATTCCGTCTCTGGAAAAGCAAGCGATGCTGAAAAGTTAGGAAATGAACTTGCAAATCTTCTTCGCCAACAAGGAGCGCAAGAAATTCTCGAACAGATATTTACTGAGATTCAACGAGGTTCCTAAATCTCGGCAATATAAATCTCGTAAACCAGTGTTCACATTCAAATCTGTTCAGCTGCCAACTGGTAGTTGTTAGCCTCTTCTGAGAAAAAATCAGAAAGTCGATGAATGAACGTTGGCAGCTATTGATTTTGTTACAAGTTAATCATCAACTAGCGAGAAAAGGGAGAATTTCCTTTTGCAGGCGACTGATGAATCCCGAAGGGTGTAATTTTTAATAGTTAATGGGTAATTGTTGATCATGCGAATTTTATTTGTAGCAGCAGAAGCAGCACCCGTTGCCAAAGTTGGGGGAATGGGTGATGTTGTGGGAGCATTACCCAAAGTATTGAAAAAAATGGGGCATGATGTACGAATTTTCATGCCTTATTATGGTTTTTTGCCTGACAAAATGGAGATTCCCAAAGAACCACTTTGGCAAGGCTATGCCATGTTTAACGACTTTCATGTCTACGAAAGTGTTCTTCCTGGTACTGATGTTCCTTTATATTTATTCGGACATCCAGCATTTAACCCTCGCCGTGTCTATGGTGGAGAAGATGAACCTTGGCGGTTTACATTTTTCGCCAATGGAGCGGCAGAGTTTTGCTGGAATTACTGGAAACCCGAAATTGTTCACTGTCATGATTGGCACACGGGAATGATACCCGTATGGATGCATCAATCACCCGATATTAGTAGTGTTTTCACAATTCATAACTTAGCCTATCAAGGTCCTTGGCGCGGTTATTTGGAAAAAGTTACTTGGTGTCCTTGGTATATGCAGGGACATAATACAATGGCGGCTGCGGTACAATTTGCCGATCGCGTCAATACTGTTTCTCCTACCTATGCCGAACAAATTAAAACACCAACCTATGGTGAAGAAATTGAAGGTTTGATGTCATTTATTGGCGGTAAATTATCAGGAATAATTAATGGTATTGATACCGATATTTATGACCCCAGTGTAGATAAATATATTGCCCAAACTTTCACGGCTGAGACTTTAGAAAAACGCAAAGCCAACAAAGTCGCATTACAAGAAGAAGTGGGTTTAGAAGTTAATAGTAATGCCTTTGTGATTGGGATGGTGACGCGCTTAGTTGAGCAAAAAGGCATCGATTTAGTCCTACAAATTCTTGACAGATTTATGTCCTATACTGATGCTCAATTTGTGCTTTTAGGTACTGGGGATAGATACTATGAAACCCAGATGTGGCAGATGGCATCGCGTTTTCCAGGACGTATGGCAAATTATTTACTATATAATGATGCCCTCGCACGACGTATATATGCGGGTACTGATGCATTTTTGATGCCTAGTCGCTTTGAGCCTTGCGGCATTAGTCAAATGATGGCGCTGCGTTATGGTTCTGTGCCCATCGTCCGTCGTACTGGTGGATTAGTGGATACGGTATCACACCATGACCCCATGAATGAAGCGGGTACTGGTTATTGTTTTGACAGGTACGAGCCTTTGGATTTATTCACCTGCCTAATTCGTGCTTGGGAAGGTTTCCGTTACAAACCCCAGTGGCAAGCATTGCAACAACGGGGGATGCATCAAGACTTTAGCTGGTATCAGTCGGCAAAGCAATACAATAATTTGTATCGTTCGATACTGGGTTTACCAGAAGTAGAAATACAAGAGGAGCCTGTTGTTGAAGAATTAGGCGTGGAGGAGCCAGTTACTAAGTAGCCATCATGAACTGACGTACATCAGAACGCATGAAAAGGCTATTAGCTGTTAGCTGTACTCCCTCATTTTTCAAGTTAGGAAGGCAGAATTATTTGTAAGATGCATTTCGACTACGCTCAATGCTCAAAGGCATCGCGCACTAAAACCTTAATAATGATGCGTTACGGATTTCATCCTAACGCATCCTACAATACTCATTTTTTTCATAAATCAAACCGGATTCCTACATCAAGTGTAAATATTCTCAAAGAAGGGTGCGATCGCTGTTTTGAAAATAACTATAATAGCGGTTTATTTTGTATTACGAATTAACACAGATAAATTCTCCCATGCCTTGATGAAATTACCTTGCATTAATGCTGCTATGCCTGCGAGTGCTTTAAACTCACTTTGATTGGGATTCATTTCTAAAGCCATTTTTAGTGCTTTTTCGGCGGCTTGGGGTTGCCAATTATAGAGCCTAACAAATGCTAAATATGCCCATGCAAATGGATTTTGTGAGTCGATTTGAGTAACCCTTTCTAAGGAGTTAATTGCTCCTTTGACTCGTCTTTGTAATACATTTGCTAAAGCTACTGTATAGGCTAAGTCGGAATCGGAATTGTAATGACGTAGGCGATATTCTGATGTGAGTTGTGCTTGTACTAAATAGTCTTGTGTTGGGTCATATTGGTTAATACGGGCAACTTCATCAAAGATATTTTCTATAGCTTGAGTCCCTTTTGGAAGATTAGTTGCTAATGTACGTAATTGGGTAATTAAATCTAATTCTGGTGCTGGTGTTGCTGTTGCTTGAGAATTAATTGTAATGCTTGTTTGCGGTGTATTAATTGCATATATTTCTCCCGATAAGCGATTGAGATAACTTGCTTCTAATCGATATTTTCCAGGGACAATGTTAGCTGGAGGTAGCATAGCAGTACGTTCGATCGCCTGAAAATTACCCTCAGTTTTTTTGATGGCTGTATATAAATTTCCCATGCCAATTGCATGATCATGAAGCCAGGATTGGGGAGGAGACTTTAAGTCTTTTTTCTTTGTCTCCAGAGGTTTCTGAGTTTCATCATCTTCTTTTCGCCAGGTTAATAAAACCAAGCCGTTTTTTAATTCTTCCCAGGAACCAGCCCATCGGTAAGTTACAGGAATAGGGACACCGGGAGGACTATTTTCGGGAAAAATTAACTGGGTTAAGGTGACAGGGGCTGGTAGGATATTTTTCTCATGAATTATTTGTGATGATGAATATTCCAGAGGGCGCGACATCACTTCGACAATCGGTTCTTTTCGATGGTAAAGGTTGAGGGTACTACCATCAGATAATTTCCAACTATGTTGAATTTTAAAATTAGGTGATGTTTCGACTGTTTGAACAATCGCAGGCTGAGATTGGGGAACTGAACCTTGTTCTCCTGTTTTGGTTAAAAACCAGGAAAGTGAGCGCGCATCTTGTTCTATTTGTCTGTTTCTAGTCCCTACTTGTCGTCCGTAAACTTGGAAATTTGTTAATGCACCGTAATAATTTAAATTATGCTGGTTAATTTCTCCTGTTGATGGTAAAACTCCTAAAGTCGATCGCAAATAGGGTTCAGTGCGAATAATTTCAGTAATTACTTCTTTGTGGGGTATTTCTGCCAGGGTTTGTGGATGATGCTGGGCTTGAGGACTCAATGTTTGTGTGAGTAATCCACCGGCAAAGCCACCAATGGGAAACAAATTTAGCAGCATTAGTAAAACAGCCAAACCTAATGTTCCCCAACGAATGCGCTGTCCGAAAAGACTTTTTACACGTGTGAATCCATACGCCAAAAACACTGCCAATGTTGGCAGATAAGGAATGGCATACCGTGCATCCTTATTCGGATTCGATGATGAAAGTAAATATGCACCGACTAAAAAGATTGCCAGCCATTTGAGAGATTGAGAAATTCGCTCTGGAGATTTGGCAAATTTTCTATTCCTAACCCCATCTCCCCCTCTCCGCGTCTCCCCCTCTCCGCGTCTCCCCCTCTCTCCATCTCCCCCTCTCCGCGTCTCCCCCTCTCTCCATCTCCCCCTCTCCGCGTCTCCCCCAAACCTGCCCCAATAAAATAACAATATAAATATTGGTACTAATAGCAGAGGTAAAGACACTTGCTGTGGTAATTGTTGCCAATAATAAATCCAGGCATCAATAGTATTTAAAGGAGCATCACCTTCAGCGATCGCAGAATCAATTGTAGCTCGTTTTCCAGATGTTAAAATAGTTAGCCAGTTGGTACGATACCAACCACCAAATATCCAACTTGATACCCAGAAACTGCCAAATAACTGAAGTAATTTTAGCCAACGTAATTGACGTAGGGCAATTATTCCTACCCAAGCAATCGGTGTCAGCAAGAAAAATAGCGATGTTTGTTTAACTAATAAAGCTAGTCCCAGAGATATGCCAAATAATACCGCCAGAAGTGAGGATTTGCATAAATTCAGCCAGGAAAGACGCGGCGAGGGGGAATACATTTTGGCTGGATAATCTATTTTTTGGTGCTTCCCCTTGCTTTCCAAAGTTTGCTGGAATAATAAATCTCTCTGTAGCTCCTCTGGGGGTTCCCTTTCCCCTGCAAAATGCCAAAGAGTCAAACAAAAAAAGCTAAAGGTGACAATTGCTGCAAGGGGATAATCTAAGAGAAATTCGAGACGCAGTAGATAAAGTCCTGGTAAAACTTGACATAGTGCTGCTGCCCATAAACCAACTGTGGAATTAAATAAAATCTTACCTAAGCCGTAAACTGAAGCGATAAGAATGCCACTAAACAGTAGCATTACGAGCATGGCTTGTTCTTGTCCGACACCAAAAATACTTTGAAACAAACCTGCAACTATGTAAGTTAGCGGTGGAATTTTAGAAGATAGTAGCCAAAGACTTTGCCACCATTCATAATTACCCAAGTCCAGATTTTGTAGAGCTTGCAGATAATTTAATGTTCCCGTGAGGTAATCAGCTTGATCCCAAGCTGGAATAGAATTGTCTAAGGAGAGCCAAATGCGATCGCATATTGCACCTAAAGTCCAAATCAAGAGCAATATTAAGGCATTTCTGGGAAAACGACGGCAAGACAGGGAACGTATAATCACTTTGCAGCACTCGGAATCTTTAAGGGAAAGGGGAAAGGAGGAAAGAAGATAATTAATTTGTAATTACTATCTTTTTACTCAACACTCAGCACTTTTCTCATCTTCACATGGCGAATACCTGCTTCTGCAAATACATCACCATCAGCCTCAAACCCTAATTGTTGATGCAAAGGCATAATGTACTCTTGGGCATGAATCACCACTTCTAATATTCCTTTACTCTCAGCAATTTCTAAAGCTTCTGCCATTAATTTTTTACCGATACCATGTCCTCGCGACTGTTTCAAAACAGCTAATCGTTCAATTTTTGCCATTTTCGCATTTAGCATACGAATTCTGACAGTACCGATAAACTCACCGTTCAATGACGCAATTAGTAAGTCACAAGTTTCATCTAGTCCGTCAAAATCTAACTCTGCATCAACTCCCTGCTCCTGCTGAAATACTGTTTTCCTGATTTCTTGAATTGCTGCAAGTTCATTGCTTGAAGTAGCAATTTTGACAATTATTTGACTCATAAAAATTTTCTCTATATTTACCTAATCGTTACGTAGCTAGCACTACAGAAATGGTTAAATGATTTTTCCTGGTAATGAGAAAATGCGATCGCTTCAGCTTTGACTTTACTTGTTCTCAGTATCAAAGAAGGTGGGCAAATGCCCACCCCAATATTAATCAACTTTAGGCAATCCAACCGAGGAGTCTTGTAAAAATAAGCTGGAAAATTTGAGATTTTTAGTTCCAGGGCAGGCTAAACAAACTTGCCACTCATTTTTACTTAACTTCTTAGTTTTAATTTACACTCACTTAAAATTCAAAATTTCTTATTCTGCTCCTTCAATTGGTGCAAAACCTTGACGTTGAATATTCTCTGTAATTGTTTTCGGTTCGAGGAACTGTAACAAATAGTCAGGACCACCGGCTTTAGAACCAACACCCGATAATTTGAAGCCACCGAAGGGCTGTCTAGCTACAATCGCCCCCGTAATTGTACGGTTAATGTACAAGTTGCCAACTTCAAATTCTGCCTGTGCCTGTTCAATATGGGAAGGGGTTCGCGAATATAAACCACCCGTCAAAGCAAAATTCGTGCCATTGGCAATTTGCAAAGCTTCCTGAAAATCTTTGGCTTTAATCACCGCAACCACAGGACCAAAAATTTCTTCTTGGGCAATTATCCCATTTGCGGGGACATCCCTAAAAATCGTTGGAGCAACGTAATAGCCCTGTTCCGGTGTCGACATCTCTAGAGCTACAGTTGATTCTGCCTTCCCTTTCTGAATATATTCACGAATACGCGATCGCGCATTATCATCAATTACAGGTCCAACTTGGGTACTAGGGAATTCAGCTTCGCCAATATTTAAAGATTTGGTTGCTTCAACAAAACGTTGGACAAACTCTTCATAGATGGCTGCCAACACAATTACCCGTGAACAAGCCGAACATTTTTGTCCGCTATATCCGAAGGCGGATTGCACAACTCCGACAACAGCCTGGTCTAAATCAGCACTTTCATCAACAATAATGCCATTTTTCCCACCCATCTCGGCAATCACACGCTTCATGTGCTTTTGCCCGATTTTGAGGTTGGCAGCATCCGCGTAAATTCGACAACCTACTTCCTGGGAGCCAGTAAAAGCAATAATGTGGGTATTTATATGATTTACCATATAAGCACCAACAGCAGAACCCTTACCGGGCAAATATTGGAATACACCTTTTGGAATTCCTGCCTCAACTAAAATTTCCGCAAACTTCGCCGCAATTACCGAAGAAGTTTCCGCCGGTTTCAGTATAGTTGAATTCCCTGCCACCAATGCCGCTACAGTCATCCCCGCTGCGATCGCCAGAGGAAAATTCCAAGGGGAAATTACCACTGCAATCCCACGAGGCTGGTAAATATATCTATTTGTTTCCCCAGCAACATCATAATTTACACCTTCATTTAGCCGTTCCATTTCCGCAGCATAATAAAGGCAAAAATCAATTGCTTCGGAAACCTCCCCATCAGCTTCCCGTACAGGTTTACCAACTTCCAAAACAATCCAAGCAGATAATTCTGCACGTCGCTGTTCCATCAAATCAGCAGCTTTTCGCAACACAGCAGCACGCTGACTCACAGGTGTTTTTTGCCAGCCAGGAAAAGCATTTTTCGCAGCTTGCATTGCCATTTCCGCTTGTTCAACGCTAGCAAGTCCAATCTTGCCGATAACCTCGCTAAACTTCGATGGATTCACTGAATCTACAGTTTCCTGCGTACTCACATACTCACCATTAATTAACGGTAAATACAACTTACCCAATTGCCCCCGCACCAACTCGAAAGCATCCTTTGCTTTCTGACTCGCTTCTGGAACCGCAAAATCAGTATCGGCAACACCAGTGAAAGAGGAAATGGAGACATTTTTATTCTCCTCTTCGCGTTTCTGCATCTGTGCGCGAGATAATTTTGTTTCTGGAGGCGCTAATAACTCTTCAGGAGCAACATTAGCTAAATTTTGCCGTAAAAACGAACTATTTGCCGTATTTTCCAACAATCTCCGAATCAAATAAGCCATCCCCGGTAACAATTCCCCATAGGGACAGTAAACCCGCACCCGATAACCCTTATCAACTAGTGCTTTCCCTAACTTATCACCCATCCCATACAACACCTGCATTTCAAAACAGCGACGGGGAACCTGCAAACTTTCAGCAATTGCGATCGCACGGGCTTGTGATCTAACATTATGACTACCGATGGCAGCATAGACATACTGATGATTTTCTAACAGCAATTGCGTAATCGCCTCAAAATTAACATCAGTTGCCGCTTTATCGTTATAAACTGGTTGCTGCCAATGTTTCTGCTCCGCCTTAATTGTTTCTTGATCCCAATAAGCGCCCTTAACCAAACGAATTGTAATTGGTTTACCGCGTTGTTTTGCCCAGTAAATCAAATCCCTGGCATCCTGCTCACTATCGCGGAGGTATGCTTGGACAGTCATACCAATATCAGTGCGATCGCGAAATTCTTCTTCGAGTAAAATTTTCTTGAGAATGCTAAAAGTAATATCTTTGTATGCATACTGTTCCATATCAAAGTGAACAGCAGCAGCCAATTCCTGGGCACGTCGCAATAAAATCCGAATCCGCGCACTGACTTTTTCCTCGCTACCAACGGCATCCAAAGGATCAAATTGTGAGTAAAAAGCCGTTAATTTCACCGAAACCTGCACCTTCGGTATTGCTTGTCCGTCAGCTTCATCAATTTGGACTACGGGATTCCACTTTTTCGAGGCTGCGGTTAATTGTTGCATTAAATCCAGATAGCGCTCTAAATAAGATTGTGCTTCTGTTTCTGTAATTACAGCTTCACCTAGTAAATCTACGGTAAAAGCCATTTTCTCTTTCCGCAAGCGTTCGATAGTTTTTAGCGCTTGATTAATATTTTCACCAGCAATATATTTATAAGCTAAGGTTTCTGTTGCTTTTGTGACTGTAGTTGCTGCTACCTGCCCCGGCATCGAATCGGGACTAGCAAAATTTAACATTCCTTTGAGTGCAGCAGGTAATTCTACCGACTCTTCACCCAAGTATTCCTGTAAATGTGCGGCAATCTCCGAGTTATTATTTAATGCAGGTAAGGTATCGATAAAGCGAAATAGTTGCACCCGCAAACTGGGATTGCTCATCGCCCAGTCTAAAAGTTTATCATCCCAACGCATTTGGTCGCGAAGATTAGCGAAAAATGAACGATTTTCCTGGGTAGCTGCGAGAAGCTGTTTAGCAATCTCTTGGGTTTTTGCTTCGTAAGTGCTTGTTTGTGCTTGTAATACCACTCTTGACAGACTCCTTGTTCAAGCCGAGACTTTGTAAATTAAAGCCCGTGTTTCTATTTTGGCTTTTCCATTTTGCTCTCACCACATCTGAAGGTGCAAAATATACAATTTTTTTGATGGGAAATCCTCAAAGGTAGTATTTATACATAAGTAAAAATACTAGTTAGGTGTAGATATTTGTAGATTAAGTCGTAGATTAGCTTCAAGGATACTATTGGAGTGCGATCGGAAATTTATTTTTCTATCAGGGAATTATAACCAGTTCCAATATCCAATAAATTAACCATTAGAGACCATTTATAAAGTAAATATTAAGGATAGTCGCGCAGGGAGAAACCCGGTTTCTCATCAAAAAGTCAGATGATGCTCGATACTTAAATCCAAGAAACCGGGTTTCTTTGATCTTAAGTTTTACTTGATACTTAACCTCTTAGGTAAATAAATCTAGAAAAAACTCACTTTGAGTTGCAATTACATCAATACTTGAATATCCCTGACTATTACAAATTTGGAGATATGGTTTTTTAATGATTTATGATTAATATCAGTATTAAAACTTCTAAAAACATTATGCCTAAACCTAAAAAACAAAAATTTCCATATTTACTAGGTTCTAAATGGACAGCACAGCAAAAAGTAGATGGATGGAGACATTTTGAAGTTATCAACCGCAAAAACCAGGGGAAATGGGTATATGCAGAAATGATTTCCTCCTGTGACCCCAATGTAAAATTTTGGATTAACGCTAAGATATTACAAGACCGGGAATTTTGGGAACCAGGATGGCAAACTCTACATGACATCCAAGCAAATATAGAAACCCAGAACAATTCTGCGGAGGAGGAATTTGTAGGATATCGAAGTCAAAAGGAATAAGAAATATGAGAAATTATTTTCTAATTTCCAAAGTAGAAAGTGTTTACCATTATGAAAGTGTCTTAATTTCATAATTTTGGCTTGTTTTGATTTTTTTTGCAATGTTTCAGATGGGTAAAAAAATGTCAGTTCAACGGAACCTCTCCCTGGTTTTTACACAGCAAAAAACAACCCTCCCCTATTAGGTTGGGTTTAGTTCTTAGTTCCTCAACCCAATATTTTCAAGACTTTGTTGGGTTCCACTGCGTTACAGCCAACCTACAATTATCCTTAACTGAACCATATTGCACTTTAAACTCAGATAATTATCTAGGGGAATAAATCTGTTAATGTTTCTGTTGTCCCAGCTTTGATAATAGGTATTGATAGTGAGACAACATCTGATGATGGTGCAAGTAGCCGTTCAAGTTGTCGTAATGCTGACAAAGTACCGCAAAATAATAATTGATCACGAACTTGTAATAACGTATTTTTTTCTGGTAGCTTCATAAATCTACCATCACGACGCATTGCTTGAACTTGTACACCAAAGTCTTCAATTAATTCTAAATCTGCAATAGTTTGCCCAACGACAGGACAGTTATTACCTAAATTTATCCATTGACAAGCGCTATTTTCTCTGGGAATTGCCGCCTTGCCCTGAGCAAATTCGTCTAAAGCGGCAAATTCACCATCTTCACCAACTATTAATAACTTATCTCCTGCTTCTAATGTTGTTTTGGCATCGGGATAATCAATTTCTTTACCACTTACACGCTGAATTGCCATTAAACTGACACCTGTCAAATAGCGAATATCAGCCTCTTCCAAAGTCATCCCCACCAACGGAGAACCTTCAGGTAAAGAATACCAACGGCGGTTCAAATCTTGGGTTGCTTGACGCAAACTACGAGATACTTCCGATTCTGTTTCTTCTGGACGCAAATCGAGATAGTGTCGATCGCGTATTTGTTGCATTTCTCGCTGAATTAAAGAAGGTGATAAACCTAAATCTGTTAATAAATGTGCTGCCATTTCCAAGCTGGCTTCAAATTCTGGCTGGACAACTTCCCTCGCCCCTAATTGGTAAAATACTTCAATATTTTTGTTATTATTCGCCCGCACGACAATATCTAATTCCGGCGATAATTCCAAAGCTCGCTTTAACGATAGTCTACTACTCATTGGGTCGGGAAGTGCGATCGCCATTCCTTGGGCTGTGGTGACTCCCGCAGTTTCTAATACATGAAAACTAGCGCAATTACCGTAAACATAGGGTACTTTGGCATCACGTAATTGCTGAATCCTTGCCTCTGACTGGTCGATGACAATTACTGGTAAATGATGCTGCTGAAATAATTTAACTAAGTTTTTACCAACACGTCCGTAACCACAAACAACTACATGGTTTTTCAGTGGTAAATCATCGGCAACTTCCAAAGCTTGCCCTTCGCCACTAATATAAGGCTTCAACCAAGGAATTGACTCTAACCAATCAAAGGCGATGGGTGCTAACCGCAACACAAACGGAGTGATTACCAAAGTTACTGCTGTCGTCCCCAAAATGAGTAAATATACTTTTCGAGAAACTAACCCTAAAGCTTGACCTTCGCTGGCAAGAACAAAGGAAAATTCTCCAATTTGCGCTAATCCAACTCCGGCAATAATGGCAGTTTTCAATGGAAAGCGGAATAATTTGACAATTGGAGCCACAATCAAAAACTTACCAACCACTACCAGGGCTACCAACCCCAAAATTAATTCTAAGTTTTTCCACAAAAAGAACGGGTCGATTAACATGCCGATCGCCACAAAAAACAAACTGGCGAAGATGTCTCGGATGGGTTCTACATAGGTCAGGGTTTGGTCGGCATATTCAACTTCCGATATCATTAACCCGGCGACAAATGCTCCCATCTCAATCGAGAGTCCCAGATATTCTGTCAATAGGGCAATACCCAAACATAGCGCCACGACACCCAAGAGAAATAATTCCCGGCTTTCTGTGCGGGCTAACAATCGCAATAAGGGAGGAATTAACCATTTTCCCGCAACTACAGCCCCGGCAGCAAACAAACCGATTTTCACTAATGCCATCACCACAGCAATCCCGATCGCCTCAGCTGGTTTGTTGAGGGCTGGTAACACTGCTAACATTAGCCCCAGTGCTAAATCTTGCACCACTAAAATCCCCAACAAAACCTGCCCGTGGGGTGTTTCCGTCTCATTGCGTTCCATTAAACATTTGAGGACTACCGCAGTTGAAGACAGGGACAAAATCGCTCCCAAAAACACACCTTTGGCGGGTAAAACCTCCCAAGCCCCAGTAATCGCACAAATCAGGACGGTAAATCCAATTGTCAGACTAATTTGCAAGCCACCACCACCAAGGGCGATCGCCTGGACTTTCTTGAGTTCGGCAAACGAGAATTCTACACCCAATGCAAATAACAAAAACGCCACACCAAACTGTGCTAAGGTCTCAACTTGGATTAATTCTTTGATTAGCCCTAGTCCGGTTGGTCCCACCACCATCCCGCCAATGAGATATCCCAATAAAACAGGTTGTCGTAAGAGTGCCGCTATCAAACCACCACAAGCTGCGACGGCGAGAACCGAAACCAAATCGATGATTAATCTAAAATCTTCTAGCACAGTTTTTCTAAAGAAATATTAAGACGCTCTAATCTCAGCATACAAAGTTTTATATATCTGTGGGAAGTTTCTGGGTCAGAGATATACAAATTTAATCAAGATTTTGCCGGTCTATCCGCTTTAGAGAAAGGGTAAAGGGGATAAAATGCTCTCAAACAGGTGAATCATGAGCTATTCAGAAATATGAAATCAAAATTAATGAGTAGCCAAATTAACAGCACTTTCCGACTATCGTTACTGATTATTACCCTCCTGGGCTTACTGTTACGAGTTGCCAGTGCCTATTTTTTCCCGAATATGATTTGGCCCGATGAGATATTTCAAACCTTAGAACCTGCCCATCGACTCAGTTTTGGTTATGGCATTATTTCTTGGGAATGGCGTGATGGTATTCGTTCTTGGGTATTTCCGGGGTTCTTAGCGGGGATTATGCGTCTCACAGCTTGGATGGGTGAGGGAGCTAATGGATACCTGTGGGGGGTGAAGATAACTTTATGTTTGTTGTCCCTGAGTGTCGTTGTCGTTGCTTTTTGTTGGGCATATCGTACCAGTGGCATTTTAGCAGCAATTATTACTGGCATTCTTTGTAGTGTTTGGTCAGAAATTATTTACTTTGCACCGAAAGCATTAAATGAAGCGATCGCAACTTATCTGCTTTTGCCAGCATTATATCTGGGAATTTACAGCAAATTCCGTCAAACTCAGCAAGGTTTATTTTGGGTGGGCTGTCTGTTGGGAACTGCTGCCGGTTTACGTATCCACCTGTTGCCAACGATTCTCCTAGCCGTGGTGTTTATCTGTGGTAAAAAATGGCGCAGTCAATTATTTCCAATCGCAGCCGGTATTCTCTTAGCATTACTCATTTTTGGTGCAGTTGATGCCTTCACTTGGAAATACCCTTTTCAGTCTTTTTGGTTGAATTTCTGGATTAACTCAGTTGAACAGAAAAGTCACGCTTATGGTGTTTCTCCTTGGTATGGATACATATCTCTTCTCTGGCAAGCTTGGTCAATTTTTACCCCAGCAATTATTGTCTTAGCTGCGATCGGCGCTCGTCGTAGCCCAATTTTGTTATGGTTAAGCTTGGCAATTATTGTCACCCATAGTGCTTTTGCTCACAAAGAATATCGCTTCATTTACCCTGCGATCGCAATGTTAATGATATTGGTAGGATTGGGGGCAACTGAATTACTCAAAAAATATTTTCCTCCAGAACTTACCAAGCAAAAAATTATTCCCACTATCTCAACTTGTCTGTTAATTTGGATAATTCCCTCGGTGGGATTAATGTTTCTGAGTCACCAAACCCATTGGTATCGTTCCTACGGCAATTTAATGACTTTCCAACAACTTAGTACCCAAACCAATATCTGTGGTGTGGGGTTACAAGAGATTCCGCCCGTGTTTTCTGGAGGTTATACCTATCTCCACCATAATGTTCCTCTATTTATCTTGGAAAAAGATAGCGACTGGCAACAATGGCAAAGTCATTTTAATTATGTCGTGAGTAAATCCCCCTACCCTCCTAGCAATCCGAACTATCGAAAAAAACAATGTTTGCGTCAAGCTTGTGTTTATCAACGCCAGGGTAGCTGTTCCCCTATCCAGGGATACCACATTAATCAAGTTTTAAAGGCGAGGAATGAGTAGTATCAAGTGGCTCATCAGTTATTATTCAATCTCCACATCCCCGCGTCTCCCAACCTCCGTGTCCATCTTAAATTAACCTGACTATTTATAATGTCTCTAAATAACTTAATAAATCTGCCATCTCTTTAGTGCTAGCTTGAAATTTGGGCATTGGTGGAGTTTCGCCACTGATAACTTGGTGAATTAATCCATAGCGAGACTTATGCTTGGAAACACCTTGCAAGCTGGGACCAACTCGTCCAGAAGCTTCTAAACCATGACATCCAGCGCAATTAATTTGGAATATTGCATGTCCTTGCACTGGGTCGCCTTTCAGTGCTAAAACCGTTTTTACGTATGGGTCAGAGGCTTGCACCACACGCACGACAAATATGCTGAAAACAATGGCAAGCAAAATTGCCAGCATCATCAAAATGACGCGCTGTAGAAGAATCGAAGGTGTGGTAATCCGGTTATCCAAAAGGTGTACTTTGAAAATTAGGTTTACAAAAAGTTTTCATTTCATACACATAGCTTAAAAGTTCTTGATGCAGTCTGCAAGCGCGATCGCATATTTCTGCACAAGCATGAGTTTCTACAAGCAAGATAGAAAGCGGGATTTATGTTGAATTTGGTACAATCGGGTGCAGGAAGAAATTTTGAATGAATGTAACAAGGAGATTAAAAGTGGTTGAACCCTTATTGTGCGGAATTGTTATTGGTTTAATTCCCGTTACCCTCGCTGGATTGTTTTATAAGGCTTATATCCAATACAAGCGCGGTAATCAATTAGGAATTTAGGTTGGGACTAATTCTATGAATGGGGAGAGGGGAAGGCGCAAAGATGGGGAAAATCCAGAAATTTTGTCTCCACATCCCCTACTCTCCATTCTCCACCACTCGATAAAAAGTTAATCCTGTATTTCCATAAGTCTTTTGACGGCAGATTTCCCAAGCTGTTATGTTTGGTGCGCTCCAGCCTTCGGAATCATGTTCTACTGCTATTTCGCCGTTTGTCTCTAAAAGTTGATATTGGGCTATGGCTTCCAATACAGGTGCATACAACCCACTAGCATATGGTGGATCGAAGTAGATGCGATCAAATTGCTGTCCCGCAAGTTTTGGTAATTGCTTGAGGACATCACCCTTGAATATTTGATATTTTTGGTCTTGTGTGGCTACTTTCTGCCAATTTTCTTGAATAATCCTATAGGCTTGACTCGATCGCTCCATACCCACAACTAAATTAGCGCCACGACATAGGGCTTCCGCCCCCATCGAACCACTACCAGTACATATATCAAGCCATCTACAGCTAGAAATCTTTCCCTGCCAAATATTAAATAACGCTTCCCTTACCCGCGCGATTGTTGGTCGCGTTGCTTGACCAGGCAAAGTTTTTAGCAGGCGATTTCCGTATATTCTCAGACTCATTTGCTTGGGGATTAGGATTTGAGATTTTAGACTAACTCTAAAATACTATTTACCCTTGATTATTCATCCATTTCCCAATTCTCCTATTACCCCTCTTTAAGCAGCTACTTTCATCCATACTTGGGAGACAAAGTTAGAAAGAATTTGTAAGCCGATATTGGAGGATTTTTCAGGGTGAAATTGCACAGCCATCAGATTATCACGGGCAACAGCAGCAGTAATACTTTGGTTGCCGTGGGTGACGATTGCAGCTTGATCACTCTTGTCAGTGGGATCAACATAATATGAGTGAACGAAATATACCCAAGGTTGGGGGGGTAGGTGTTCCCACAACAGGTTTTTTGGTTGTGTATATTCGAGTTGATTCCAACCCATATGAGGAATTGTAATATTGGGTTCGGGAAGGAAACGTTTAACTTTTCCTTTAATGATTCCGAGTCCAGGTTCGCTTCCTTCTTCAGAAGATTCAAAGAGAATTTGTAAACCCAAACAGATGCCAAGAAAAGGTTTTCCAGATGCGATCGCGTTTTTTATGGGTTCTTCTAAAGAACGCGATCGTAAATGTTGAACTGCCGGATCGAAAGCACCCACTCCAGGTAAAACGACAGCATCCGCTTGTTCGATAACTTTTGGAGAGTCTGTAATTCTGGGAGTTGCTCCAGCTTTTTCCAGTCCTTTGCAAACTGAGTGTAAGTTTCCCATGTCGTAATCTACGACTGCGATCGTTGCCATTTACCTGCTCCCTATAAAATATTTATTATGGAGACTTTTTATATTGTAAATAATATTTTGTATGACGAAAAGATTTCTATTAACTTCTTTTGACATTTGGTTGCCACATCACACATCAAATTCGTCAGATGATTTATTAGCGGAAGTTGCTAAGCTTGAGTCTATCCCCTACGAATTGATTTTTTTAAGAAAATTGCCTGTAGATATCAAAAGTGCCAGCGATAAAGTAATAACCAAAATTTGTGAAACTCAGCCAGACTATATTATCTGTTGTGGCATGGCAGAAAGTCGAGAGAAATTAAGCGTTGAATCAAATGCTCGGGTGACAGTCAATCTTGCAGAAAATAGTGGCGAATCTATTTTGCGTACATCTATAGATTTAGAACACTTAGTAGGGGATTCAGTCGCGCTTGAGATTAGCCACAACTGCGGTCGATTTGTTTGTGAAGGTTTATATTATTCGGTACTGGAATTCCTCAGTTTTCATCGCCAGTTTTCTCCTCAATTGCATCCGCAAAAAGCGTCTTGTATTTTTGTTCACGTTCCCATTTTGACCAAAGATAATTTATCAGTTATATTGAAATGTTTCCTATCAATTATTCGCCATCTGGCACTTTCAGAATCGCAAGAGCGTCTCTAATCTGAAGAAAATATATCAGTATATGTTGCCATTCTTACTATCTTTTTCCCTAGCCCAGGCTACCCCTTCTGTACCTCCTGCCCCACCGGAAGAAGTGATCCAAATTCAAGAGGTACGTCCCTTACCCGGTAGGCTAGATAGCGTACCAGTTTTTAACAGTAATAGCCCCGAAAAAGTTGTCAACCCAGGGATTTTACTATCCACTTTTCCCTCAATAGGTAAAAAAAATCCACAAGCACATTTAAACTTTCCTTTTCGGGGTAGATTTGATGTTTTTGCCCATCATGTTTACCAAGCTCCGACTGCCGATAATCTTAGATCGCTTTACCTTGGCATCATCTTATACAATCCTGGCAAAGAACCAGTCAAGGTTAGTGTTTTGCAAGCAGCCAGCTATCTCAGCCAACCTGATGCCCCATTTATTGAGTTACCTGCCTTGGCTCAGAATCTGGAAGGTAAAATATATGCTGGTCCCGGTAGTCGGGTAATGAGTGATATTTTACGAGGACTGCGACAAGATATTTTCCCCCAGGAGATGACAATTGCTCCTGGAGAGTATCAAATGCTACTGAATACCTCCATTCCCGTAGAGGGATTGACTCCGCCTCTGAATGGCAGATCAACCTATGCAAGATTGCGAAGTAGCGGTACTATCTATGCAGCAAGTTTAGCGATGCCAGCAGGTATTAATCCTGATGGAAGTGAAAAAGCGCCAACTCTGGAAGAATGGCAAAATTTATTAAATAATGGTGAATTATCAACACCGAGAGATATTCCACCCACTCCTTTAGCACAAACTAGCCAACGCAAATACGGACGTGTGTCAGGAGTTGCCAGAGGCTCTTATTGGAGGACATCACTTACAGATAGTCCCAAAACCAGATTTTTAACTATTCCCCAACCCGGACAAGCCTTTTCCTATGGATTGAGTACATTACATGGTGGCACATTAGGTACAAATCAAATCCAAAGCGCTCCAATGTTGGTTCGCTACTCTGACACTGCATACTTAGCCCATGGTAATTATGGTGTGCAATATAGTTTCAGATTGCCGCTACATAATAATACACAAACATCACAAACCGTAGCGGTGGCAGTGCAAACACCAATTAAAGAAGATGTATTGAGTCAGAAAGGATTACGTTTTTTTGCCGAATTAGCTCGTCCGACATTCTTTAGAGGTACGGTAAGAGTCCGTTACCAGGATAACTTGGGCAAATTTCAAACAAATTTCGTACATTTGGTACAGAAACGTGGGCAAACTGGAGAGCCATTAGTTACTCTGCCCATTCAGCCAGGTGAAAAAAGACTTGTGGAAGTTGATTTTCTCTATCCACCCGATGCGAGTCCACCACAAGTGCTGACGGTGCAGACATTACCTAAAAGCAATGGGGAGATGGGAAGATAGGAGGATGCAAAGAAAAATTAATCATCAATGCTACTGATGATTTGGACTTGATATTTAAGTCACCTCTATTGTCTCCCATAAGCATCTGCAAAAATGCGATCGCTCTTGAGTAATTGTCAACATAAATTGTATTTTTAAATACTAGTAGAGATTTTTGTTGCATTTTTGCCTATAATTTTGCCGGGATTATCTTTTGGCAAAAGTACATTTTTGCCATAGTTGATCTGGAAAATATCTGGAAACAAATTCTGAAAAAATTTTGGCAAATCTACACAGGATACAAATCAGTTTCCCAGTTTTTGCCAAGATGATATTATTTCCCAATATTTCCCGAAACAATTACAGGGTAATAATCGGCATGAGTGAACAAACTATCGAAGGCAAAGGGAAAGGATTTCTCGTTTTGCTTTTGCCTATCTCTTTTCTGATTGTTTTCTTGGTTTCTACCTGGCGAATTTGGCTAGGGCTGATATTGCTGATAACTGGTATTAATCTTTGGCGAAACTACCAATGGCAAAAGTGGAGTCAAGGAGTTAACCCGATTTTCCATCAGCTAGTTCAGCAAAACCAAGGTAGTTTAAGCCCAATAGATTTGGCAATTAAGGGCAATTTTTCTGCTAGTTCCGCAAAGCGCTTTCTGGATAACAAGGCATCAGAGTTTGGTGCTAGCATCCTCAATACTGAAGATGGTAAACAAGTTTACTACTTTATGACTGCCAATATTCTTGGGGATATTTTGGATAGTAGCGAACCTGTAAAAGAATTGTCATCATCTCGTGTTGCCAAAGCATCAACACAACTTTTAGCATCACCCACAGTAATTCCGGCGGTGCTGGCAGAGAAAGAAGTTGCATTTGTCCCCGAAAAAGAATTAGTTGCGGATATTGAACCTGTAGCAGCTGATTTAAACCCACCAGCAACTCTAGAGGAAGCAAAAAAAACATTAGCAAAGCAATTAACTTTTGGTTCCTTAATTCAATCAGAACTAGCCAAAAGGTTAAATGTTTACTCCAGCACAGTGTTTAAGCGTCGTGGGGATGTTGATTTCCCTGAATGGAGTCGTAGCCGTGATCCGGATGGGATTGCTTGGAGGTACGATCGCAAAACTAGGGAATTTTTTCCAATTGATACATAGGGTATTGGGAATAAGGGCATTAGTTATTTTTCCTCGCGCTCACTGCCCCACTGCCCACAGCCTCCCCAATTGAATTAAATCCTTGTTCTTCAAGTTTGACAAGTAAACCTTGAAGAATGCGGCGAATCATCCACGGACCTTCATAAATCCAACCCGTGTAAACTTGAATCAAACTAGCACCGGCAACTATCTTTTCCCAAGCATCGGCTGCGGTGAAAACGCCACCAACGCCGATAATTGGTATTTGTCCTTGCGTTTTTTGGTAAATAAAACGAATAATTTCTGTAGAGCGATCGCGTACTGGTTTGCCGCTAATACCTCCGGCTTCTGCTTGCGGTGTTTTCCCAGTTCGCTCAATCATTTGTGTATACAATCCATCCCGGCTAATTGTTGTATTTGTGGCAATAATTCCCGCCAGTTTGTAGCTTTTGGCTAATTCAATAATGTCTAATATGGCTTGCCATTCTAAATCAGGAGCAATCTTGACAAAAATTGGTTTTTGTGAGTTATCTGGTTGCAGATTTTCTTGATTTAAAGCATCGAGAATCGCAGCCAGCATTGAGGCATCTTGAAGCGATCGCAATCCGGGTGTGTTTGGTGAAGATACATTGACAACAAAATAGTCACCGCAATTTTTCAGCAAGCGGAAACTATCGCGATAATCTTCTGCCGCAGTTTCTAGGGGGGTAATTTTTGATTTACCTAAATTTATACCGATGGGAATTGGTAAATTAAATTGCCTACGTACTAGTGTTAATCGTTGTGCCATGTCAGCAGCACCCGCATTATTAAAGCCCATGCGATTGAGAACAGCAGCATCTAAGGGCAAGCGAAATAAACGTGGTTGTGGGTTTCCCGGTTGGGCATGAAAAGTGACAGTACCCAATTCCGCAAATCCAAACCCCAAACTACTCCACACGGGGGCAGCAACACCATCTTTATCAAAACCAGCAGCTAAACCCACAGGGTTGGGAAAGTCCAAGCCAAATAAATGTTGTTGTAAACGTGCATCTGATAAACACAAAGTTTGCTGCAAACGTTGATTTACCCAACCTGTGGCGGGACGATGACAAATCTCACCCAGCCAACTTAAACTGCGAATCGTCACAGAATGAAGTTGTTCAGGGTCGGTTTTGACTACATTAAATAGAAAAGGTTTAATTAGGTTTTGATATATATCAGACATAGGAAATAAGACATAGGACATGGGTAATTTTACCCCGCGTCTCCACTTCTACCACTGTTTTCTCCTCACCTGTGGATTGAGGTCATATTTTGGGCATTCTATAGAGTAGGAATCTATATTAATTAATATTTACGCGATCGCCAGATGGTTCAGCCACAAAGACCGATAGCCGCCGAACAGCATATAATTTCCTTGGGACGGGTTCTTCAAAGCCTGAGAGAAGAGGACAATGTTGATGTTTTAATTGAAACAATCATCTCCTTTGTCAAAGAACAGTTTGACTATAACTTGGTTTGGGTGGCACTTTATGATCGCCTTAATCATATCTTGATTGGCAAAGGTGGTTTATTACCAGAGAATAGTAATAATCCTCATTTTCTTACTCAACGTTTAGTATTGAGTCCTGGGGATTTACTAGAGCAAGTTGTCATCGAACAACGTCCCCTTGGTGTAGCTGATTTACGCGCCGAAAAACGTGCAGAAGGATGGCAGGAATTTGCGAAAAGGCACAACCTCCAAGGGACTATAATTTTACCAATTCGCTACAAAGACAAATGTTTAGGTTTGTTGATGCTGGCTTCGTCGCGTTGGGGTTATCTTTTACCGACTGATGCCAAAGCCAGATTGATGATGGTATTGGGGGAACTTGCCGCAGCCCTGCATCAATATGAGATGAATTGGCAACAAAAACAAAATAAGCGTTTGGAAGTACCACTGCTGGAGTTGTTACAAAACTTACAAACACTGAGTAACTTAGAACAACGACTAGAAGCTGTTTTACGAACAACACATGATTTTGTGGCTCCTAGTTATACGCATATTTACTGGTTTGAACGAGAAGGAAGATACTTTTGGCGACGAGCAACAAATCAGTACAACCAAAATAATGGATTGCCAGGGCGTAAAGATAAGTCTTCACCAACTTCCATTACTGTTGAGGAATTAAGCGATTTCTATTATGCTTTGGCTGTAAATGAAATGGTGTCGATAGGAGAAGGACGGACTTCGCTCAAAAGTCATTTTACAGTCCAATTGATGCGACGTTTGCATGTGCGATCGCTACTGGCGGCTCCGATTATTTGGCAAAGGAATTTACTGGGATTTATCGCCGTCGAAGCCAGCGAAGCTAGGATTTGGAAGGAAACCGATAAAAACTTTGTTCAGGGTGCGGCAGGTTTAATTTCGTTGACATCTCCGGTTGCAGATATGGAAGCGACGATTAAATCCATTCGCGATGAAGCTGAATTAACCAGTCAAGTCGCTAGGGGTATATATAGTGAACACGACTTTGAGGAAATTTTCAGTAACTGCGCTGGGAAAATTTTGGCATATTTGGGAGCTACAAGGTTTATTTTAATTGTTTATAATCCTGACCAAAATAGATACGAGATTTTGCATCAAGCCCAAGCACATAAATATCGTCCCTTGAAGTTTCACTTCGATGAGTTGCGGCAAGTTGATTGGCAACTGTTACAACGTAGCGAAGAAGCCATTGGTGTCGAGAATGCGGAAGACTTGCGATTTTTTAACTGGCGATCGCCATTACTGGAAGTTGGTGTACGCTCTTTTATGATTGCTAATTGTGTGGCGGGAAAATCTCCAGAATCACTGTTACTGATTACCCATGAAAATAACAGAGCTTGGACAGTTCAAGAAAAGGAATTAGTGCAGCTTGTCAGTCAGCAGTTTGGTGTCATTACTCGACAGTGGCAACTCCATCACCGCAACAAGCAGCAAGAAAAAATCATGCAAAACCTCCAGGATTGTTTGCGTATTATCGAGCAAGCCGAAGCGGCTGATAGCGAACCTGGTGACAATCACTTGGAAATGATTTCCTTGCGACAAATCGCCTCAGTCCTGAATTGCCCATTAGGATTCATGTTGTCATGGATACCTGGTGAAAAATATGCTGAAATTATACCGGGAGTAGTTGCGGATAACTTTACGATCAAAAATGATGCATTAATACCAGTGAAAGCCGAAGCGCTAATTCAATTGGCATTAACAACACCAGATACACATCAAAAGATGTTACTAGTCAAAGCTAATGACTTACCCGAAGATACTCGCAAGTGGATGTATGGGAAGGGTATTGGTCAGTTATTATTAATGGCATTACGTGCAACCCCAGAACATGAGGCGACTGGTGTCATAGTCATGGCTGATACATTACAACGTCGTTGGTCAGAACAAAGCTTAAAAGCAGCAGAAGCTCTAATTTGCCAACTATCCTGGTCGCGCAGACAAAAGTTAGTCACTCAACGCCTACTTGCTGAACAGAAAAAATTACAACAGCTTAATTGGTATAAACATAGGCGCTATGAAGAAAACCAACGTCATTTAGCCTCATTAATTACTCAAATCAAAAACTTAGGTATTCCCACAACTGAATTCTCCCAGGTACGTTACCAACAGATATTACGGCAAGTAGAAAATACCAATTTAGGAATAGCAGGATTATTAAGAGATGAACAATGGACATTAGATATTGCCAATGATCGGATAGTTATCCCCAGTTTACTCAAGCGATCGCTTGAACAAGTTGATAATTTACTCAAACAACATAAATTATGGGTGGGTATACATGGCTTAGGGCAAAATGTCACGGATGACGCTAACAGCAGAGGTGATACGAATACCCAGTCATCACAATACTCGTTAATAATTATTGGTGATATTGCTAAAATAGAGATTGTACTAAATGAATTATTAGTATCAGCCTGTGAGCGTTCTGTATCTGGAGGGAGAATTGACTTTTGGTGTCGTCGCTTAGATGAGCGTTCTTTAGAACTTTCGATAACTGATAACGGCACTATTAATCCGCAGCTACTCGCAGAACTGTACCAAGATAGTCCCAAAGACATATTCAGATTATCACACCTAAACAAACCCCCTGGTTTACATTTACTGATTTGCCAAAACCTCATGCAACAAATGGGAGGAGAATTACACTTTTATCAGCTTCCCGATAGTCGTATTGTTAGCCGATTATTGGTACCTCTGGCAGCAAAATAATTTTTCTTATGTACGTTTTTGATATCTTTATTTAATAAATTTTGAGACAACATATAAATTAATTGTTTATTGGTTAATTTACATCAGAGGCTCACTTGATAAATATATAACTATTCAAAATTAACTATTTCCTAATTCCAGAATTCAAAAACTCTCGCACAACTTTTAAATACATATCCCTATCTTCCAACATCGGAAAATGTCCTGTATTTTCCATGACTACAAGTTCAACCCGATCATTAAATTTTGCCGCTTTTTCAGCTAACTTTGCCGGAATAATTTGGTCATATTCCCCAGCGATTAACAACGTTGATACGGTTAAATTTTTAAATTCTCCTGGCATTATCTCAGCTTGATATTTACTCACGGATGTAAATATTGTTCCTAAAGCAGCATCATAATCTGCCATCAGAAAATCATCTAAAAATGCTTGACTTTCTCGATTGGGAATCGGACGATGCAAAAATCTTGCCATAAACATGCGGTTGACAAATGGTATTTTACCTAACCATTGAGGGCGAAATTTCACCACATAACCGCCAAATTTATAGAAGGCTTCAAATGCTTTTTTGTCATACTCAAATACGCCGCTACAAGTTAAAATTGCTCTTTCTACTCGTTGCAGATAGCGGTTAATAAATAAAGTTGCTATTGAAGCACCCATTGAGTGGGCGTTGAGATACACTTTCCCAACTTCTAAGCTATCTAGTAATGCTGCTAAATCATCAGCATATTCTTCCAATTCATAAGTCAATTCTGCTGCTGCTGCCGCTTGTGCTGGTATAGATTCTGCTTCTACAACAGCTTCCCCTGCTTTTTCTAAGGCTCTTGCTTTGCCTTGGGAACGTCCAAAGCCGCGCATGTCATATAGTAAACAATCAAACTTATCGGACAATACTTGTGCCGTACTTTGCCAATACCGAGATGAACCAGCCCAACCATGAATAAAAACCATCACAGGTTTACTTTCGGAACCGGATGGTTGTCTGATCCATTCATAGTAATGTTCAACACCCCGAACTTGAATGTGGGACATAAATTTCGCCCTTTACCTTCAGTCATTTGTCCTCTGTTGTTGATTATGACTGATTATCAATCACAAAGGACAAATCACTAATCACTGTTAACAAATACCTAAAGTAAATAGCTAACTAAGCTGATTCAGGCTTAGGTAAGGAAGAAGGATGCACTATCAATTCTGCCGTAGAACGTTTCTCAACCATTTCCCGTGTCACAGAGCAGTGTCCCACATCCTTACGCGATGGCATTTCGTACATGACATCTAGCATTAATTCTTCAATAATACCACGTAATGCTCTTGCACCTGTTTTTCTTCGGTATGCTTCCTGAGCGATCGCTCGTAAAGCTTCCGGTTTAAATTCGAGTTGGACATTGTCCATCTTCAGTAATTTTTGATACTGCTTGACCAGAGCGCTACGCGGCTGCGTCAAAATCGCCATCAATGCTTCTTCATCGAGTGGGTCTACAACTGCCACCATTGGAACCCGCCCAATAAATTCGGGTATCATCCCAAATTTTACTAGGTCATCTGGTTCTAAATGATGCAATGTATCGGCAATACGTTTTTCTTTTGATTGACCTTCGCCTGGTTGCACAAAGCCCATTGACTTTTTGCCTGTTCTCTGCTCGACAACTTTTTCTAAACCGACGAAGGCACCACCACAAATAAATAAAATATTGCTAGTGTCGATCTGAATACAATCTTGGTAGGGGTGTTTACGCCCCCCTTGAGGTGGTACATTAGCGACAGTACCTTCAAGCATTTTTAGCAGGGCTTGCTGTACCCCTTCACCCGATACATCACGGGTAATCGATGGGTTTTCACTCTTGCGGGCAATTTTATCGATTTCATCAATGTAGATAATGCCTCGTTGCGCTTCTTCTACATCTAAATCTGCCACCTGCAACAATCGTAGTAAGATATTTTCTACATCTTCACCCACATATCCAGCTTCAGTGAGGGTGGTAGCATCAGCAACTGCAAAGGGTACATCGAGGATTTTTGCCAGGGTTTGCGCCAAAAGCGTTTTCCCACAACCAGTAGGACCAATTAATAATATATTTGACTTTTGCAATTCAACTGCATCATCGGTAGCAGCTTTGCTATTACCCTTTGACTGAATAATTGCCAATCGCTTGTAGTGGTTATACACCGCAACTGATAGTACCTTCTTCGCTTCATCTTGACCGATAACATGCTCATCAAGATACTTTTTAATCTCTCGCGGTTTCGGTATTTGATTGAATGAAAGATTGCTGGAACGGGTACGGCGTTTCTGAGGTTGTTCGGACTTGGGAGCAGGTTGAGCCGCCGCAGCGCCGTTTGTGTCGAGCAACTCCTCATCTAGTATTTCATTGCACAAGTCTACGCATTCATCGCAGATGTAGACTCCCGGTCCGGCGATTAGCTTACGCACCTGCTCTTGAGACTTGCCACAAAACGAACATTTTAAATGGGAGTCGTACTTAGACATACCAGCCTCATTATTTGACAATGGTAACGTTTTCCCCAACTGTGGGAAGATTGGATGTGGAAATTACTTGGTCGATAAGACCATAATTTTTGGCTTCATCTGCCGACATGAAAAAGTCACGTTCCGTGTCAGCTTCAATTCTTTCTAAAGGCTGTCTAGTGTGGTGTGCCAGTAACTGGTTCAACTTAGACTTATGATAAAGAATTTCTTTGGCTTGAATTTCGATGTCTACTGCTTGTCCCTGAGCGCCACCGAGTGGTTGGTGAATCATAATTCGGGAGTCGGGTAAAGACATCCGTTTGCCAGTTGTACCCGCAGCTAGCAGAAAAGCCCCCATACTAGCGGCTAAACCAAAGCAGATGGTGACAACATCTGGGCGAATTTGCTGAATTGTATCATAAATTGCCATTCCTGCTGTAACCGAACCGCCAGGAGAATTGATGTAAAGCTGAATATCTTTTTCGGAATCTTCAGCATCGAGAAATAATAACTGGGCAATGATGGAGTTGGCAACATTGTCGTCAACTGGTGTACCCAGGAATACAATTCGCTCCCGCAGTAAACGGGAGTAGATGTCAAATGCCCTTTCTCCCACACCTGATTGTTCTACAACCATTGGGACGATGTTGCTAGGAGTGCCAAGGGAGTTAATTGCTAATTTACTCAAGCTACCGATGGGATAATTTCCCGATTGCGATAAAAACATACAGAACGCCTAACAATCAATAGAATTGTGGGTTAAATAGGGCAGTTTTTGCCACTCGATTTGAAAATTGAGTTCATACTCAGAACTGCAAAGCACAAAGTTTTCGTATTTTAGGGTATGTGTTAACCATTATGCCTCATCTAAATTCTGATCGTGCGATATCCTTTTTTAGATAAACTGTACGGTTATCACACCACCAAATCAGGCGATTGCACTGAGTTAGTAACATTAGTCACGATTATCTCTTCAGCTTACTCAATTGTAAATGGGAATTGGGAATTAGGCATGGGGAAGTTGGGAATTGGGTGTTGTACCCGAATTCCGAATCCCTACTGCTTACTTTCTATTCTCCAGCCTCTGAGGTGTCAGTGGCGACGGTTTCTACTGCTGTTGCTTCGGTTTCTTCATTTGCTTCGACTTCTTCTGCTTTTTGGAGAGAACCTTCGGGAACAAGCTCGACACTGGACTTTTCTAAAAGCCAATCGACTATTTTTTCGGTTAGCATTTCATTTTCGACGGCTGAACGCAATCTATCTTCATCTATATCTTGTTGATCAGCATATTCTGCCATCAATTCTGTGACACGATTTTGAATTTCTTCATCAGTAACTTTGATGGATTCGCGTTTACCAACTTCCCGCAAGGAGAGGCTGCGTTTAATTCTATCGGTGGCTTCGCCGCGAGAATTTTCGCGTAGTTTGGGAATAATATCAGCCGTAAATAATTTACGGATGTCCATACCCTGTTGTTGCAAGCGCATTGCTGTTTGTGTCAGCATGGCATCAACTTCTTGCTGAATCATTGTGTCGGGTAGGTCGATTTCTACATACTTAACTAGTTCGTTGAGTAATGCCTCTTGTTTATTTGCTCTGGTTTTGTCGCTAGCTTCTTTCTGAAAACGTTCTTCCAATGATGCCCGCAGTTCTGCTAAAGTTTCAAACTCGCTAACTTCTTTGGCAAAATCATCGTTTAATTCTGGCAGTTCTTTTTCCTTCAGTTCTTTGACCGTAACAGTAAAAGTAGCTGGTTTGCCAGCTAATTCCTCGTTGGCATAGGGAGTGGGGAATGTGGCTTTAATTTCTTTGGTTTCGCCGGGATTCATGCCCACAATTCCGGTGACAAATCCGGGAATAAACCGATCTTCTTGTAGTTCCACTTGGAAATCTTCAGCTTCTCCACCGGGAATCGGTTCGGGTTCCCCTTCTTCGCCTTCGCCTTTATCAATAACTCCTTTAAAATCGACAACTGCGACATCACCGATTTGTGCTGCGCGCCCTTCAATGGGGATTAAAGTTCCCATCTGTTGACGTTCGCCATCCAAAACTGTATCAACTCGCTCTGGATCGTATTTTACTTCTTCGGCTGTAATTTGTAGTCCAGTATACTGACTTAACTGCACTTCTGGTTCTACATCAACTGCTGCTGAAAAAGTAAAAGGTTGACCTGGTTCATAATTTTCGATTAAAGCATCAAACTGCGATCGCAATTGCGGTTGTCCTATTGCTGGGATTTTTTCTTGTTCCAAAGCTTTGGTAATCCCATCTTGGATGATTTCTTCTAGCGCTGCTGCCTTAACGCGAGCCATTCCTAAACGCTGTAACAAGATTGGGCGGGGTACTTTGCCTTTACGAAACCCAGGAATGTTAACGGTGCGAGACAAGTTATTCACAACCTGTTCGTAAGTTTTTTTGGTGGTTTCCGGCGTAATTTCGATTTCCAAACCAATTTGACTGGCGGGAAGTTTCTCCTGGGTGACTTTCATGCTTCGTCTCGATTATTTTTGATGTTTTTACTCCCATGTGAAATCTGACAGGGACAAGTTTCCCTCTGCACATTTTCACACATCGCTGTTTGACTCTAGCTAACTGAGAGTGAGTATCTCAAAGCCTTAGCAATGAATACTGGAAATTAAAGTTGCCAGAGTCAGGTGTCTTCAGACTAGACTATTGATATATCCATCTCTTTGAGTCCGATTTGCTATTCACTGCCTGATCGTGCTTAAGGAAATGGCATTGTCGTTTGATGCAGAATTTTAAGTTTACTGCTTGTCAAAACACTTGACGCTTAAATAGTAAATAAATTTATTGATATAATCCTCCAATAAATAAACATGAAAAATAATAACTTTGCCATCCTTATCTAATACAAGGAGTACGCAATCGGTTGACTAGGCTTAACCACATAATATTGGGCGGGTTTGAGAGTCATTGCCATCGGTCTTTTTTTGCCACTGGGAAAAGCCTCTGGCTTTTCACGTCGCTTAGTTGTGATATCCTGGTTCTCAGACAGTATTTTTAACTTTAAAACTCCCTATTGGCAACCTTTCTAATGGAAATTCCCAACCAAACTCTCATATTGTCCAGGTAAAACAACTGCGATTTAGTCGTCATTTGACCTGTTTGCCCATGTTTTCTCCTTCTGAATCATAGTACATCAATCTTTCATACGAAACACCTGACAGATTCTGCTGCGATTCCCTCTATCATCATTTTCTGCCACACTCCCGATGTTTTTGTAGAAACTTAAGTTTGCAATATAATATATTGTCTGATTAGTTGTTTAGGTAAAAATTTCATTTATTATTTAACTAGCACAAATTATAATTTTCACGGAACTCAGGTATAAATTCCGTTAGCATATCTAGATAAAACCAATAATTTTAAGTATAAATCCGTAAATAAAAATACATTTTATGTTTTCTGGATAACCAAAAGCTTCAGTAGAATATCAATAGATTCAGATTCAAAAATTTCACTTTTACTGGGCAATACGCCCAAGATATTTACCAAAAAACATTAGTCAATAATCGTCGGAGGAAGTAAATTTGTCTAAAACTTATACTGTCGCTATTTTAGGAGCAACTGGTGCAGTAGGTCATGAGTTGCTGGAATTATTAGAAAGTCGTCATTTTCCCCTTGCTGAACTGAAATTATTGGCATCACCCAGAAGTGCTGGTCAGACTTTAGCATTCAAGGGAGAAAATATTGCAGTTGAAGCAGTAGATGAAAATTCCTTCAACAATGTTGATATATTGCTAGCAAGTGCTGGTGGTTCTACGTCTCAAGCTTGGGCACACAAAGCCGTCGATGCCGGAGCAGTAGTCATTGATAATTCCAGTGCGTTCCGGATGAACCCCGACGTACCCTTAGTTGTGCCGGAAGTGAATCCCGATGCCGTAGCCAAGCATAAAGGAATTATTGCCAATCCGAACTGCACGACAATCCTGATGGCAGTGGCAATTTATCCACTACACCAAGTCAAAAAAATTCAGAGAATAGTTGCCGCTACTTATCAATCAGCGAGTGGCGCTGGTGCAAAAGCAATGGCAGAAGTGCAAGCTCAAGCTAGTGCGATTTTAATGGGAGAAAAACCACCCACTGATATTTTCCCCTATCCTTTAGCTTTTAATTTGTTTCCCCACAATACACCATTAAATGATATGGGTTATTGTGAAGAAGAAATGAAAATGGTCAACGAAACCCGAAAGATTTTCGCGGCTCCAGATATCCGAGTGACGGCGACTTGTGTACGGGTTCCCGTTCTACGTGCCCATTCAGAAGCAATTAATTTAGAATTTGCCGAGCCTTTTTCTGCTCATGAAGCCAGAGAAATTCTCAACAAAGCTCCAGGAGTAAAATTAGTAGAAGATTGGCAAGCCAACTATTTCCCGATGCCAGTTGATGCTACAGGTTGTGATGAAGTTTTGGTAGGTAGAATTCGTGAGGATATTTCTCATCCTTGCGGTTTAGAATTGTGGCTATGTGGCGACCAAATTCGCAAAGGTGCTGCTTTAAATGCTGTACAGATTGCCGAATTATTGGTAGAAAAAAACATAGTTAAGCCAGCGCCAGCAATAGCTTCACGGTAAAAAGTGCGGAATTCATAATTACAGTAATCGAAATAGCTTGATATCTAGTTTGTCAGCATCAACACTGTCCTGACATAATTATATGCATAGGGTAATTAGTATTTAATAACTATGAATAGAACATTTACACCCCTTGATGATTCTGTCTAGAGTTGATAAAAATAATTATCTACATGTTAGTGATTGATTATTTAGTATAAGTAACAAATAGCAAATAACAAGCAATTAAAGTTGAAATAAATTTACAAGTAAGCTATTTTTAAGAAAACCACCGCACTAATTTCAACAGGTAAATACGAATCAGGAGTAAAACAAGGGTGGTAGATTTTGGTAAAGTTTTAACCGCAATGGTTACACCGTTCAAGAAAGACGGTAGCGTTGATTACGACCTAGCAGCCCAATTAGCAGCCTATCTTGCTGATAATGGCAGTGATACCCTGGTGATCTGCGGCACAACAGGAGAGTCCCCGACACTTTCTTGGGACGAAGAATATCAATTGTTTAGTGTGGTACTGCAAGCTGTCGCAGGAAAAGCACTAGTAATGGCGGGGTGTGGTTCTAATTCGACAAAGGAGGCGATCGCAGCCACTCAAAAAGCCGCTAAAATAGGAGTACATGGTTGTTTACAAGTAGTCCCCTATTATAATAAACCGCCGCAAGCGGGATTATATCAACACTTTAAAGCGATCGCTGAAGCAACACCAGATTTACCTGTGTTGTTGTATAACGTTCCTGGTCGTACAGGTCAAAACTTAATGCCAGAAACCGTTGCCAAGCTAGCCGAGATAAATAACATTATTGGCATTAAAGAAGCAAGTGGCAACATAGACCAAGCAAGCGAGATTAGCCGCTTGACACCGCCAGAGTTTCACATTTACTCTGGAGATGATTCTTTAACTTTACCTTTACTAGCGATTGGTGCTAAAGGTGTGGTTAGCGTTGCTTCCCATATAGTAGGTATACAGCTACAACAAATGATACAAGCTTACAATTCGGGGAAAGTACAGCAAGCAACCGAAATTCACCTGCGGCTTTTTCCTTTATTCAAAGCTTTATTCATTACCACTAATCCCATTCCAGTAAAAGCTGCACTTCAGCTTTGTGGATGGCAAGTGGGTTCCTCCCGTCCGCCACTCTGTGAGGTATCACCAGAAGTTGCTCAACGATTAGAGGTAGTTTTGAAAGAACTAAATTTAATTTGAAGAAACTAATATAGTTCTTTTTCGACTTTAACAAGTTAACGTAATAGAAGATACATATAAAAAAGTGCGTAGATTCTACCAGGTGATAGTAAAAAAACCTGTGTTACGACTGAATGTATATAGTTATGACGATTCAACTCCAGCTAGACGAACCTAATCGATTGAGCATCCTAGGTTTAACCTAAACTTTATCCAGACTAAATTAACAACTATCTCGTTATTGTCTGCGATTAAAATTTTACAAATTTTTTTCAGTGAAAAAACATCGAAACAAACAAAAGTAAACAATCTCAGGAGAAAATGGCTAAAAACGAAAATTCAACCGCCTTAAAAATCATTCCATTGGGCGGTTTGCACGAAATTGGTAAAAATACTTGTGTATTTGAGTATGAAGATGAAATCATTTTATTAGACGCAGGTTTAGCATTCCCGACTGATGGAATGCATGGAGTCAACATAGTCCTTCCCGATATGAATTATGTGCGCGAAAATCGCCATAAAATCAAGGGAATGATTGTCACCCACGGACATGAAGATCACATTGGTGGGATTGCATTTCACCTCAAGCAATTTGAAATTCCCGTCATCTATGGTCCTCGCCTAGCAATGTCGATGTTGGAAGGGAAACTAGAAGAAGCAGGGGTTCGCGACAGAACTGAGTTACGCTCTGTCATGCCTCGCGATATGGTACGGATTGGGAAAAGTTTCCTAGTGGAATATATTCGCAATACTCATTCCATTGCTGATAGTTTTACAGTAGCAATTCACACACCGCTTGGTATAGTAATTCACACTGGGGATTTTAAGTTTGACCACACCCCCGTGGATGGTGAGCGCTTCGATATTCAACGTTTGGCGGAATATGGCGAAAAAGGTGTATTGTGCCTTCTTAGTGACTCGACAAATTCGGAAACACCTGGTTTTACACCGTCAGAACGTTCTGTATACCCCAACCTTGATCGGACTTTTAGTCAAGCGACGGGTAGATTATTCATCACAACATTTGCCTCTAGTGTCCACCGAATCAACATGATTCTGGAATTGGCGCAAAAGCATAACCGTGTTGTTAGCGTAGTTGGGCGATCGATGCTCAACCTAATTGCCCATGCCCGCAATCTAGGTTACATCAAATGTCCAGATAACTTGTTACAGCCTCTGAATACCATCCGCAATCTTCCGGATGAAAGCGTGCTAATTTTGACGACTGGCTCTCAGGGGGAGCCAATGTCAGCCATGACACGCATTGCCAATAAAGAACATCCCCACATCAAGATTCGTCAAGGAGATACAGTCGTATTTTCAGCGAATCCCATCCCAGGTAACACAATTGCAGTTGTCAATACAATTGATAAATTGATGATGCAGGGAGCAAACGTGATTTATGGACGCGACAAAGGTATTCACGTCTCTGGGCATGGTTGCCAAGAAGACCAGAAATTAATGATAGCGCTAACTCGACCCAAGTTTTTTGTTCCCTTCCACGGTGAACATCGAATGCTAGTTAAGCATTCGCAAACAGCGCAAAGTATGGGTATTCCCCCAGAGAATATGGTGATTCTTAATAACGGTGATGTTATTGAGCTAACACAACAATCGATTCGCGTCATCGGAAAAGTTCCGTCCGGCTTGGAATTAGTTGATACTTCCGGTTCTGGTATGGTAAGTGCCAAAGTTCTCCAAGAACGTCAAAAAATGGCAGAAGAAGGACTCGTTACAGTTGCAGCAGCAATCAGTTGGGAAGGTAAATTATTAGCAAAACCCGAAATTCACTTGCGTGGTGTAGTCACCTCCATCGAGAAACCTTTATTGCAAAAGTGGGTACAGCAAAGAATTGAAGAAATTCTCAATGTCCGTTGGACAGAATTTGCTGAAAGCTTTAATGATAAGCTTGAGGTAGACTGGGGCGGTTTACAGGGTTTAATTGAAAGAGATTTAGCACGTTCCTTGCGGAAAGAGTTACATTGTCAGCCCACAGTAACCTTATTGATGCAAGTTCCAGAGGAAAATACATCTGTACAAGTTGTGACATCAACAAATTTAACTACTACAGTTCCTACAGATGGGAGAAGAAGACGTACCAGAACTGCTGCACAAGTAGCATCTTAGGAAGAACTGTGTGATAAGTTGAGCCAAATAATACAAGCAGTTAGAAAATTAATTTGCGGTGTATTTACTTGTAGTACATGGCAATATTTGGATACTGCTTGAATTTGGTAATAATTTTTCAACTCAGGAAGAGATTTTAGAGAAATCCTAATTGTAAGTTCTGGGAGAAATCGCATTGATTTCCCCAGGATAGCAATTCTGTGAATAGGAGAATAAGTTGAGAGAATGCTGAGAGCATTTCAACCTTGTTGGATAAAGATGCGGCAGGTTGATGAAGAAAAATGTGATTTCAACTTACTACCTGTCTCTTTCCTTATCCTGTACTCAGGTTAGGAAAGGGAATTTTAATAACTTGCAATTCTGAACGAATAGCAACTGGTGCTTTACTTTTGCAATTTATTTAATTCACGTTTCTTAGTTAGGGTTTTCTAAATCCTGAATCCTGAATTTTAGTTTACATTCTTTCCAAAACCTGAATTCCTAGTAAATTTAACCCCAATTTCAAAGTTCTTGCTGTTAAATAGCACAAAGCTAGCCGCGATGTTCGTAATGCTACCTCTGATTTCAACACAGGGCAATTTTCGTAGAACTTATTGAATTTATCACTGAGTTGGTATAAATACTCGCATAAGCGATGCGGTAATAACTCCTTCTCAACTTCAATAATTACCTCATCAAGCTGTAATAAATGCTTTGCTAAAGTAAGTTCGCTATCTGCTTGAAGTTGAATTTTGACATCACCCAACTTTTCAAAATCAATATTTCCTTCCCGGGCAATACTTTGAGTTCTGGCATAGGAATAAAGCATGTATGGTGCAGTGTTCCCCTTCAATGACAGCATTTTGTCAAAGCTAAATTTATAGTCTGTCATGCGATTTTGGCTTAAATCTGCGTATTTCACCGCACTAATGCCAACAATTTGGGCAACATTGGCTTTAAATTCCTCCGTTTCCTCACGTCCAGATTCTTGTAATCTAGTATCCAAATCAGCACGCGATCGCATGACGGCTTCATTAAGTAAATCCCGCAACTTTACTGTATCACCGGCACGGGTTCTCAGTCTTTTGCCATCTTCACCCAAAACCATCCCAAAGCCTACATGGACTACTTCCACATCATTGGGTATCCAACCTGCCCGACGTGCTACTTGAAACACACCAGCAAAATGTCCCGATTGTCCGGCATCGGTGAGATAAATGATTCGCTTGGCTTCGTCTTGTTGTGTGCGGTAACGAATTGCAGCTAAATCTGTTGTCGCGTAGTTATAACCGCCATCGGATTTCTGAATAATTAATGGTAAAGGTTGCCCTTCCTTATTAGTAAACCCATCCAAAAATACCACTTTTGCGCGATCGCTTTCTTCGAGTAAACCAGATTTTTCTAAATCTTTAACGACATCCGCAAGTAAAGGATTGTAGAAGGATTCTCCACGTTCGTAAAGTTTCACATCCAGCAAATCATAAATTTCCTGGAATTCTTGGCGAGATTGGGCGCAGAGCAATTTCCAAGCATGAAGGGTATCTTCAGCACCTGATTGTAATCTGACAACTTCCTGGCGTGCTGTTTCCTTAAAGTTATCATCCTCATCAAACCGCTTTTTGGCTTGTTTGTAAAACTCAACCAAATCACCAATTTCTAAAGCATTTGCAGTTGTCAATGCATCTGGGAATACTTCCCGCAAATAGGTAATCAACATTCCAAATTGCGTACCCCAATCACCAACGTGATTTAACCGCAACACATCATGTCCGATAAATTCCAGAATCCGGGCAATGCTATCACCGATAATCGTCGAGCGTAAATGCCCGACATGCATTTCTTTGGCAATATTAGGACTCGAAAAATCTACAATTTCTCGTTGAGGGTGCTTGACTTTAGCTACACCCAATCTTGTATCTGCTTGGATGGCGTTGAGTTGTGCTTCGATATAATCTGTCTTTAAGCGTAAATTAATAAAACCAGGTCCGGCAATTTCTGGGGCTTCGCAGATATCCGACACCTCAAGTCTATCGACTATTTGTTGAGCTATAACTCGTGGTTGCTTTCCAAGTTTTTTCGATAGGGATAATGATAAATTAGCTTGATAATCGCCAAATTTAGGATTACTTGCAGGCACTAACATTGGATCGGTTCCAGCAAGTTCTGTGCCGAACGCAGCAACCAATGCCTGTTCCACTTTTAATTTTAGTTGTTCTTGTGTAGCATTCATATGTAAATGTTCTTCTCTCTCAATCTACCCAGCATCCTACCCACGAATCAGTTGGGGTTAATGGTTAAAGTCAGCTAGAAACTCAATTTAATTTGCTTCCAGCCTAATTTAAATGCCATATGACCTATGTATTCTACCGCTAGCTTCCCTCTTTGAAGCTTCGGACTTGGGAAACTTGGTTTGGTAGGTTTTGATATTGTGACGGATTGCAGGTAGCGATTATGATAGATTAGCTCCTATGGTATTATTGGGTGGCAACGAAATAAAATCAAAAAACCGTCACTGCACTACACAGGACGGAGTATACTCATCTACCAAATTTTCCTTGTAACTAAGCGCTCATCATGGGGGTATCCAGTTTTTTTTGCTCCCTGATCCAATGGCGATGTTGAGCGATCGCACTTACAAATTCTTTTGCTGTTTTCTCTACATCCCCAGGATTGCGACTCGTAACCACACCTTGATCAGATGCAAATTTTTGTTGCGAATCTGCAATATTTACACCTTTAATGTTGGAAACCATCAACAAATCGACACCTTCACCAGTTGCTGCGATCGCTTTACAATGCTTAAATGCTTCATTCACAAAATGAATCGCATCATCATCAGATTTTAAGCTAGCAACGCTCTTTTCTCCACCGGGAATATAGACGGCATCAAAGAGAACTGAAGCAGTGGTAAGCAGAGTGCCATCTACTTCAATTTCCTTACCATCAACACTTTTAATCGTACCGCCAAATTTCGAGACGATTTTAGCTTTCGCCCCTTCAGCTTCTAACACCTGTTTCACCCGCATCAATTCTTGGGAATTAAAAGCATCATTTGCTAAAACAGCAATTTGCCGGGTTTGAATTGAGTTTTTGGGCTGATTTTCCATACTTAAAGCTGGGGAACTCTTACCGTGGTTGGGAATTACTTCTTTTGTTGGTGTAGGAAGTCCTAATCCCATAGCAACACGTTTGGCAAATTCATGTTCAACATGGTTAAACAAACCAACCACACGCTCTTTGACTTCCTTATGCATTACCTTACCCAACTCAAATTGAGCAGCTTTAACTAAATGCTCCTTCTCAACTGCTGATAAACTATTCCAAAATAAAGTCGCTTGGGAAAAATGATCGCTAAAGCTTTGGCTCCGTTCCCTAACTTTCTGTCCCTGCATCTTTTCCATGTAGTGAGCAAAACCACCCATATTTTCTGGTGCTGCCATTGGACAACCACCACCCAGGGAATTGGGGAAATAATTCACTTTGGAAGTGGGAATATTGTACTGGGAAAAACCGTCGCGTTGGTCGTTGTGAACCGGACAAACGGGTTTATTTATCGGTAGATTTTCAAAGTTTGCAGTGCCTAAACGATGTCTTTGAGTGTCTGGGTAAGAGAATATTCGACCTTGTAATAATGGATCATCGGAAAAGTCGATACCTGGAACTACATTTGTTGGTTGGAAAGCAACTTGCTCGGTTTCGGCAAAGAAATTATCGGGGTTGCGATTCAGCACCATTTTCCCAATTGGTTTCACTGGGACTAACTCTTCGGGAATTAACTTTGTAGCGTCGAGAATATCAAAATCAAATTTAGACTCGTCCTCTTCCTCAATAATCTGTACTCCCAGTTCATACTCTGGATAATCCCCCATTTCAATCGCTGCCGACAAATCTCGACGATGGAAATCTGGGTCTTTTCCTCCCAATTGCTGCATTTCATCCCAAACTACCGAATGTACACCCAGTAAAGGTTTCCAGTGAAATTTGACAAACCTGGCTTTCCCTTGCTCATTCACAAACCGGAAAGTATGCACACCAAAACCCTGCATCATTCTGTAGCTGCGGGGAATAGTTCTGTCGGACAAAATCCACATAATCATGTGCATTGATTCCGGCATTAACGAGATGAAATCCCAGAAATTATCGTGGGCTGTCGATGCTTGAGGCATTTCGTTGTGGGGTTCTGGCTTTAATGCATGAACCAAATCGGGAAACTTGATGGCATCTTGGATAAAGAAAACAGGAATGTTATTCCCTACCAAATCATAATTACCATCTTCCGTGTAAAACTTGACTGCAAAGCCTCTGACATCCCGTACAGGGTCTGGAGAACCACGAAAACCAGCTACTGTCGAAATTCTGGCAAATACGGGAGTTTTAACGCTAGGGTCTTGTAAAAACTTCGCTTTCGTTAATTCAGATAGCGATTCGTACACTTGAAAATAACCATGTGCGCCAACTCCACGTGCGTGAACTACACGTTCGGGAATACGTTCACGGTTAAAATGAGCATTCTTTTCTGTGAAGTGGAAATCTTCGAGTAAAGTTGGTCCCCTGGAGCCAGCTTTCAGTGAATCATTGGTGCTGGTAACTTTAACACCTTCATTAGTAGTAATAAATTCGCCAGGTTGCTGACGGAATTGTTCCAAGCTTTGATTCTTACTTTGCTCGTTGATATTTTTCTCGTTGGTGCGATCGCTCATAAAGTTCTTGTTTACCTTTTGTTGATGAGTCGGGATTAATTAGACTTTTCCAGTGCGTAGATAAAAATGCATCGAAATCAATCGAAGTTGAAATTAAATGCAATAGAAAAGTCTAGTTGTAATGTTTTGTTAGAGATTATTTTTACTACCGTCTATCATTGTTCAAATTTTTAGCTAGAATAAACATCAACCAAATGTAATACTTAGTTCTATTGATATTTATGTAAAAAGATAGATGACGAAAATATCTAAGTTTATATACTCAATTTTTTTAATAATTAAGTAAGCAATTTTTACAATTTATTTTTTTAAGTAGAACGGTGCAAATAAACCGTAGACGCGGAGCGGCTTCTCGCAGAGTAGTATGTAACGAAAAGTAAACTGACTTGAAAAGCTCTTCCCTCCTGCCTTATGCCCTCTGACTTGAAAGAGTCATTAGTTATTAGTCATTTATTATTCCCCGCGTCCCCGCGTCCCCTATTATTCCCCGCGTCCCCTCGTCCCCCTTTCATGCTTGGCGATGAAATTTTTTCATTAGGACTGCCTCCTGCCTTGCCATAACGACAATTTTTAACACCGACCTACTTAATACTGATGTTAAGTATTCGTGTAAAAATAAATAGAACAAGTAGTCAGCGTTTGACTGAGACGTTCGACGAGCGCTTACACCAAAGGTCTTGCCCAACTTTGGGAAATAGTAAGCGAGACGCTTGCACTACTGATTTTTAGATGATTCCTAATTGAATAAAAAATAATAATTAAACGTTTCTATAGAAATCTAGTTTGATGTATGAAAAAAGATTAACTAGTACACAACGCCAGAAATAAAGCTACCATCTAACATGCTTGAAAAGCTGATAAAATGCTCTTTCTTTCTTTTGCCTTCTTACAAAGTTAGAAGTGACGGAAACCGACACCGTCTATTTTGCGCTTCTGACTTTTGCCTTCACGCACTAGTGGCGCGACACAGCTAAAATGATGCAATAGAAAATGTTCGTAGTTGTGCTTTAGCACATTCTCAAGCATAAGTCTAATGCACTAAATTTAGCTATGTCCTAGCAAATATTAGCGAAATCACTAATTAGCTAAAAGCTTCCGAAAGATATTCTGCGGCTGCCGCAACAACTGCGATCGCATTTTCATAGTCTAGTCTAGTAGGTCCCAAAACCCCTACACTACCCACAGCTACCGAACCGCGTCGGTAAGTCGAAGAAATTAGCGAGCAGCTACGTATCGGTTCTAATGGGTTTTCCGCACCAATCCGAACTGTCACCTTCTGCTTACCTGCTTCCTCGGCTTCTGGTTCCTCAAAAATCAATCGCCAAAGTTGTTCCTGTTCTTCTTCTAATAACTGAATGATAGTTTGTACCTGCTGTAATTGCGAAAACTCCGGTTGCCGCAACACCTCAGAAACCCCCCGCACCATAATTTGCGCGTTGGCTGGTGTAAAATTGCGACGGTTAATTTCCGCTAGCGAAGTCTTCAAAAATTCCCCATAATATTGAAATTCACGATCTAATTCCGTCCAATCTAGATTCGCTAATTCCAACAAACTTTTGCCCCGCAAATGACTATTCAAAAAGTTGGAGACAATCTGTAATTCCCTGTCAATTACTTCTACATCTGGTTGATTCCCATTATCACGTGTAGGAACGTCCAGTAACATTGAATGTGTCTCATATCCATCCGTCACCACAATCAACATTACCTTCCCAGCCTCGATTTGCACCATTTGTAAATGACGCAGCATCGCCGCACTATTTTGCGGCATCGTAATTAAAGTTACACAACCGCTTAAAGTGGACAAAATTTGCGCCGCACCATGCAACAGCGCTTCTAAACTCCAATCTTCCAACTTCAAACGCTTTTGTAGCGCTTGTTCAACTTGCAAAGATAGCACTTCACTCGGCGTTATTAACTGGTCTACATAGATACGATAGCCCGAATCGGAAGGAATTCGCCCTGCGGAAGTATGCGGTTGATACAACAATCCCACCTTTTCTAACATCCCCATCACATTACGGATTGTGGCAGAACTGACACCAAGGTTATATTCCTCAAGCAAGGTTTTGGAACCAACTGGCTCTGCTGTGGCAATGTAATGTCGCACCGTTGCCCAAAGTATATGCTGTTGTCGATTAGTTAGCTGGACTTGCATAGGTTGTGTTTACTAAAGGCAATTCTTAAATAAAAGTTTGATAAAGACATTGAAGAAGAGATGTAATCAGAAACTGAGAAAAAGAAAATTAAATTAATATTTAGTTAAGAAAGATAGCAAATTAAGTTGTTCAGAATAGAAAAAGCAAAATAAAGTTACATCTTTGGGGAAAATAATCGTATGATTACGCAAAGTTAACCAATCTGAGGTATTTTTGGAGTCAGCCGATGCAGTCATTGTTGGCAATTAACTGAATCAAATTGTCATCCGGCGAATACTCATAAACTTTACTTATATAAATATATTTTCACATATATCACCAAAAGGCTGTAGTTTTGATTACTAAAATACTTGTCAACTTGTTGTTGTAGCCTGCGTAGAAATGCGGGGTTTATTTTCCGAGGGATGCATAGGGGACAAGACTATGCTGATGTTTCCGTGTATCCCCCTCTTGCCAAAGTTTTCTAGTCTTGGCTAATGGTTAATACTGGGGAATTGAGGAGTCAACAATAATTGAATAGGCATCTATCCCACCAGAGATATTTTTAACATTTGTAAAGCCTTGGTTAACTAGCCACTGACACATTTGTTGCGATCGCACACCATGATGACAGAGAACAAGGGTTTCTTTTTCGGAATCTAAACGAGAATGAATTTCATCGCCCCAAGCAGCAAACTCGCTCAAAGGCAAATTAGTAAAGCCAGCGATGCTGGCGATATCTATCTCTTGAGGTTCGCGGACATCGACTAATTGCAGATGAGAATCGCCGGAGACTAAACGTTCTTGCAATTCTTCGACGCTGATTTGGGTAATAGTTAGATGCGGAGGTCTGCCAGTCATGAACTTTTAGTTAACAATATCTTTATCTTTACTTATCCTATTCTCCCATCTTGACAAAAAATTTATCAAATTGCTTAGTGGTGAGTGAAAATAGAGCATTTGTCATCAGTCTTTCTTTTTTCCCCTTTCCCCCTTCCCCCTTTACCTTTAACCTTAAATATCAGTGAGTGTGGAATAAAAATATGAGGAGAAGTCTATTCTTTCGTTTTCTGGCAGCAAGCTTGGTTGTGCTGCTGGTAAATTGCTTTATCTTCAGTGAAACTTCGGTTGCTGCTGCTTTTGGCTCTAACAAAAGTATTGGTGGTGGAGAGCAACCCAATGCAGCTATTTTTGTATCAAAACAAGCTCCAGCAATGGTGTCAATACTAAATACAGAACGCTTGCAGGGACTGGAGAAGCAAGTTGATTTATCGAATTTGAAAGCAAGTTTTTTGAGTAATTCTGGTATAGATTATCGCCAAGATATACAGCCTTGGCTTGGTAGTGAAATAACACTTGCTATCACGAGTTTAGATTTTGATCGTGATGCTGAGAATGGGAAACAACCTGGTTACTTGATGGCACTGGCAACTAAAGCACCTGAGAAAAGTCGCGAATTTCTGCAATTATTATTTTCTAAGCGTGTATTGGCAGGTGCAGATTTAAATGTTGAAGAATATGCTGGTATAAAAATTATCGCTGATTATTCCCAGCCCGAAAAAGGAATGCTAAGTGGTGCGGTTGTTGGTGATAAATTTGTGTTGTTTGCTAATGATCCGAAGGTGTTACGGGAAGCTATTAATAATGTCCAAGCACCCGATTTAAATTTAACTAGTTCCCCCCAGTATCAAGAAGCCGCCCAGCAAATTTCTCAGGGTGCGTTAGGCGTGACTTATTTAAATCTGCCTGCGGTTGCTGAATGGCAAGGCTTAAAGCTACCCGTACAAACTTTCGACACCCAGCTTGTTTCCCTATCTCTAGCCGCAAAAGGTTTACTCGCCGAAACCGTTGCCTTTACTCCTGAGGCAATTCCCACATCTTCGCCAAAACTCTCAAAACCAGTAGGCGCATTGCAATATATTCCACCCACTTTTGGAGTGACTTTTTCCAGCAGTGATTTGAGCAATATCAGTAGCAGCAATCTCGCCCGCTATTGGCAGCAACTAGCTGGTGCTTTATCAGGAAAAAGCGAAGTTAGCATTACTAATTTTGTACTACCTTTAGCAGAAGCACAAAATCGTTGGGGTGTAAACTTATCGGCAGATATATTTAAGTGGGTGACAGGCGAATATGCAGTTGCATTAATGTCAAACCCGCAACAAGGAAATCCTGATTGGGTTTTTGTGGTGGAAAAAACACCTTCATCACCCGATGGAATTTCCCGCTTGGATGAAATTGCTGCAAAAAACGGCTTAAGCGTGAGTTCGTTCACTTTGGACAAGCAACCCATCACCGCTTGGACACAATTAGCTGCTACTACCACCAAAACTGACGCTAAAGCCAAACCATCTTTCAGCATTGCCGCCCAAGCTTACGGGGTGCATACTACTCTTGGTAATTACGAAATTTTCACTTCATCTTTAGAGACAATGCATGAAGTTCTCGCCAGTAAAGATCATAATTTCACAGACAACCGTAATTTTCAAAAAAGTATTGCTGTATTTCCCAAAACCAATCAGGGGTACATCCATATTGATTGGGCAAATAGCCAAGATATTCTCCAAAAACAGCTACCCATCCTCAAACTGCTAAAAGTTGTCGCCAAACCATTATTTGACAATTTGCGATCGCTTACCATCAGTAACTACGATAACAGCGAGCGATCGCTCAAAGGTGGTGCGTTTTTCCAACTTGATAATTTTTGACTCAATATTTCTCCGTGTCCCCGCGTCTCTAAGTCTCCGTGTCAGTCTCAATAAATCAGTATTTAACCGAACATAGTGTGACACATTCACATCTGACACACCCCCTAAATTCTTCAGGGGTATATCACTATAAAATAGTGTATATAAAAATACTTTATGCAATAAGGGATGGCTGTTATGAGTAAACGTCGCTCCCAAAAGCTGCCAATCCTGACAACAATAAAAGCTCAATTAAAAGCTCAAATAGGGAATGGTTGCTTAAAAAGTGGATGGCTTTTGAGTATAATTACAATATTTTTCACAGCACCTGTACTTGCAGATGCTGCTCACTTTGGCACGATTAGTTTATCGCCTGGATTTAATCCAAACGCAACATCAATTTCTGGTTACACAGGGGGTGCTTACTCACTGTCAGCCATCACAAATCGAGACATTAACAACAAAGCTTGTTTGGGTTTCGCTGACCCTACTCCTGACCACATTATCATTTTAGAACAAGATTTTTCTCAACTGAAGGTACTGGTAAATAGTGGTGGTACTGACACCACCCTCTTAATTCAGGCTCCAGACAATACGATATACTGCGGTGATGATACTGGTATGAATAAAGACGCAAGCATCAACCTAAAAAGTTTGCAGGCTGGAAAATATAAAGTTTGGGTGGGAACATTTAATGCCAACGTCAAACAAAATTACACCCTGAATCTCCAGTAGTAGTTAGGAGATGTAGTAACAAAAATAACTCTTGTTTTCTCCGCCTCTCCTTCACTCTCCCCCTAGATGTTGACGTAAAAGCCAATTACTAATTTCCAATCGGATTAGGGGATGATGACAGGAAAAACGCTAAGATAGATTGGAGCTATTTTGGCAAATCGAGGATGTTGTGAACGTGTTATCTACACTCCTAGTTGACTTCCGCATTATATTTGAACGTGACCCGGCAGCGCGTAACTGGTTGGAAGTGTTATTTTGCTATCCCGGTTTGCAAGCACTGCTCTTTCACAGAATTGCACATCAACTGTACAAGGTTGGTATCCCCTTTATTCCCCGTTTCATTTCCCATATTGCCCGGTTTCTCACTGGGATTGAAATCCACCCAGGTGCGACAATTGGACATGGAGTATTTATCGATCATGGTATGGGTGTCGTGATTGGTGAAACTGCGATCGTTGGTGATTATGCTCTCATTTACCAGGGTGTCACCCTTGGTGGGACTGGAAAAGAAAGTGGTAAACGTCACCCAACGTTAGGCAAAAATGTTGTTGTCGGCACAGGGGCAAAAGTTCTCGGTAATATTGAAATAGGTAATGATGTCCGTATTGGTGCGGGTTCGGTTGTATTACGAGATGTTCCTTCTGATTGCACAGTAGTTGGCATACCCGGACGTATCGTTTTTCGCTCCGGTGTACGTGTGAACCCGTTAGAACACGCTAGTTTACCTGATGCCGAAGCACAAGCAATTCGGGCATTAGTTGACAGAATTGAACAACTAGAAGAACAAATAAACCAGTTGCAAAATTTACAAAAACAATCAAGTGTTTATACTAGTATGCCAGCGTTTGTTAATGCTGGTGATAGTCAAAGGCTAGAGCAAGCCATACGTAGTGACATCCACGAGATACATAATTATTGCCGTATTCAAGATAAGGCAATAGATGAATTTTTAGACGGTTCGGGAATTTAATTGGTATTTTGGGGAATTTGCATAGGCGATCGCACTACTTCCCATCAATGATTTAATTAATAGAAATTTAATGAACAGAAATGCGATCGTAATCAGAGTAACGGTTGTGTGGAATTGCATAGCTGCTGCTAGCCCGAAAAACAAACAGAGACGTTACATGTAACGTCTCTAAATGTTTAAACCTATCAATACCTCAGCTAGCAGGAGGATTTTGGGGAGTATCCTCTATAGGTTCTTCAGCAGTAGGTGCTAATGCAGCATCGGGGGCTAATTCCTCCACAGGAATGTTTGGTTTGTACTCTGAATCTGGTTGGGCATTTTCCACTAACTCCGCAGATGGGGGATTGGGCGGGACTGCTGCGGGTGGGGTAATTTCCACTACTTGTGTTTCCGTATTGGTGGCAGCCACATCACCCGTTGCATCAGTAAATTCCTCTTTAGTCAAAGCTTCGATAATTTGTGTTGGGGAAGCAGTCGCAGAAGTTGTATCTTGAGGCTTATTTTTATTAATGACTTGTTGTGCCTTATTTTTTGCCCCAGAAAACAAACTACTAAGGCGCTGCGGCAACGATATCTTACTAACTTGCTGCTCGAATATTGCTTTGACTTCCTCTGTGCTGGGTACAGGAGTTTGCAAAGCGTTAGGTGTGACTTGGCGACGCAATGTAAATGTTTGCCAGCCAAACCAATATAGCAATGCCACGCTAGCAATATGACCCAACAACAAACCTCCACTAATGCGGTGAGCAAATATCCATATGACTAATGCATAAAATAAACCAACACCGCTCCAGATAAAATCATTTTTCCGGTGAACTTCGGGAAAAAAGAAAGCCACCATGTAAATTGCGGTACTGCCCATGAAAACAGCTAAAGCCAGAACATATGCAAGCATTTTTGTTACTCCTCCAAATATAAGATAAGAGTGCTGAGTAGAAGTTGTGGGAACTTTTGAGTTATTGTATTAATGAACCAAAGCACTGAGTTGCAATTCAAGGTAAGATTTTAAAGATAGGCTTCACTTATCACTTGATGACTTTTAAATCTACTCAGCACAGCCTGCGGTAGAGACTTTAAGCGGCTGATTGTAGAGTAGCAAACAACAGCACACCCTTTGGGAAGGTCTTTGGCGTACAGCACCCAGCAATACCTCTATTCCAATTTCGCGCTTTTTGCAAGCTATTATGTTGACTCAGATACAAATTTAAATTTTTTATCTGTGTAAATTATGGATTTTTACTCTTTGCCACAACTCTTAATGTCTTCTTTAGGGAAGAAGCGAAATTCTCGGACTACCCTAAAAAATGAAAGAATCTGCAAGAGTTAGCCAATAGAATTATGACATTGCAAAGTTTTGGTGTGATTGGTTTGGCTGTTATGGGCGAGAATATCGCGCTCAACGTTGAACGTAACGGCTTTCCAATCGCGGTTTACAACAGATCGCGAGAAAAAACTGATGCCTTCATGGCGAACCGTGCAGGAGGTCGTAATGTTGTCGCGGCATTTGACCTTAAGGATTTTGTTGCTTCCTTAGAACGTCCTCGCCGTATCTTGGTGATGGTACAAGCCGGTAAGCCAGTTGACGCAGTAATTGAAAACCTCAAACCATTGTTGGATGAAGGCGATATTATTATCGACGGTGGTAACTCTTGGTTTGAAGATACAGACAGACGTACCAAGGAGCTAGAACCAACTGGTTTACGCTATATCGGTATGGGAGTCAGTGGCGGTGAAGAAGGCGCTTTAAACGGTCCTTCGTTGATGCCTGGTGGTACCGAAAGTTCCTATCAGTTCCTATCGCCAATTTTCAATAAGGTAGCTGCTCAGGTTGATGATGGTCCTTGTGTCACCTACATTGGTCCTGGTGGTTCCGGTCACTATGTGAAAATGGTTCACAACGGGATTGAGTATGGCGATATGCAGCTAATTGCTGAGGCATATGACTTGCTCAAAAATGTAGCTGGACTGAACCATACACAACTTCACGATGTTTTCACCCAGTGGAACACCACTGACGAACTCAATTCATTTTTGGTTGAGATTACTGCCAATATCTTCCCCTACATTGACCCTGATACTAAGAAGCCTCTAGTTGAGTTGATTGTAGACGCTGCTGGGCAAAAGGGAACCGGACGCTGGACAGTACAAACCGCTTTAGAATTGGGTGTTGCCGTACCGACAATTATTGCGGCTGTAAATTCCCGGATTCTCTCTTCTATCCGCGATGAACGTATTGCTGCCTCGAAGCAGTTAACAGGTCCTTCTGGTAAGTTTAGTGGCGACACTAAGGCTTTTATTAATAAAGTCCGTGATGCCCTATATTGCTCGAAGATTTGTTCCTATGCACAAGGCATGGCATTGTTAGGTACTGCTTCCAGCACCTATAATTGGAATTTAAAATTGGGCGAACTAGCACGAATTTGGAAAGGTGGTTGTATTATTCGGGCTGGTTTCTTAAATAAGATTAAGCACGCATATGATGAAAATGCGACTTTGGCAAACTTATTGTTAGCACCAGAATTTAAACAAACCATTCTTGATAGACAAGCTGCTTGGCGCGAAGTGATTGTAACTGCGGCACAGTTAGGTATTCCTGTACCTGCATTTAGCGCATCTTTAGATTACTTCGATAGCTACAGACGCGATCGCTTGCCCCAAAATCTCACTCAAGCACAACGCGACTACTTCGGGGCACATACTTACAAACGCATCGATAAAGAAGGTACATTCCACACTGAATGGGTTCCTATTACTGAAGCGAAGAAATAAGCGATTTGCTGATTGGTTATTGATTTAATGGTTAATGATTAATTGTTTTTAACTTTTGATTTTTAACTTTAAATCAATAGCTCTAATTCATCGATTGTTTCACTTTTGAATTGGATAATTCATGTCCCTGACTTCTATCATATATAGAGGTTAGGGATATTTTTTTATTAAGTGTAATAATTTGAATGATGTTTTTCTACTGATTATTTCCTAAGAATTTTGAACGCATTTCTTCTAATTCTTCATCAATTTTACTTTTGCTGGGAATTGCATTATTTGTTGTTTGTGATGTTGAAGATGTAGGATTAGGATTATTTACTGGCTTGCCAGCACCAAGAAACATCGTTTTTATTTCGTTTAATTCTGTATCAATCTGACTTTGACTTTTTTGCTGATTATTACTTGCTGGGGTTTTAATTGCTTGATTATTAGTTATGAGTGCTACTGGTAATTTGACAGGAGTTGTTAGAGGTTTATTTGTTGGTTGCCATTGTTCTAAATCTTGCAATATCTCATCTACAAGCTGATAGCGACGTGCTGGAATTGTTTGCAGCATACTATCAATAATTGCTGCTAATTCATTGCTCAGAGGCGTTGTTAAAAACTGTCTCCAAATCCAAGTATCGTTATGGATATCGTGCAAATCAAAAGGAGATTTGCCTGTGAGTAAGTTAATGCAAGTTACACCCAAGCTATAAATATCGCTAGCAAATAATGCTTTCCCGCGAATTTGTTCAGGTGCCACATATTCAGGACTCCCAATACTTGTACCAGTTTTATTCACATCCGCGTTTGTAGCGACTTTTGACGCACCAAAATCTACCAATACTAAATTACCAGGATTATGTTCGCTAATCGCCGTAGAACGTCCTGGAAGTGCGCGACGACGGATAATATTTTCTGGTTTGATATCGCGATGAATTACATTACGTGCATGGCAAAATTGCAACACGGGCAATAAATCATAGAGCAGATGACGAATTTGCGTTTCGCCAAAAGTACCACTATGGGCTAATTCTTGGGCGAGATTGTACCCATCAATAAATTCCTGAACTAAGTATTGTCTATCTTCCTGGGTAAAATAAGCCAGCAAATCGGGGATTTGAGGATGTTCTCCCAACTCATCAAGACGCATTGCTTCTTGGTTAAACAATTCTACAGCTTTTTGCAAGGTGCTAGTTCCCTGTGCTTGCGGGTAAAATTGCTTAATTACACAGTGGGGTTTAGAAGGTTTATCTTCATCTACCGCTAAAAAAGTTCTACCAAAACCACCTTGTCCGATGGGTTTCATGGCACGATACCTGTCCTTAAGTAATAACTTAGCACCACAGGTTAAGCAAAATCTTCCATCGTTGGTGTTTTCAGGTTTCGGACAACGGGGATTTAGGCAGTAGCTCATTTCCAAAATTGCGATCGCACTTTATTTCTATTGTGCCTCAATCATGAGATTTGCGATCGCTTCATCTGAGATGCTATCAATGATGATTGGCATCTTTAGGTAATGTGAAGTTGCTCAATAACTTTTTTACTATCCGACAAAAGATGAAATTAGTATTTGTTAAAGTTGAAAATCACCATTTTTTGATGATATCTGCTCAACAATAATTTTCTTTTTTTATGCAAGTCTTATTCAATATTTGCCTAGTTTTTTATATTTAATTATACCTTGGGAATACTTTCTTCAAGTAATAGGTTGTTGACCGGGATTGACTGCATGAATATACTCACAGCCAGATGTAGGAAAACCCCTTTTATAACAAGCTTCTTCTGGTTTACCCCATCCCAATTGTAAAACAATCTCTAAAAAATCTGATTTTTCATATACTAATAAACCTGCCCATTCGCTGCGTTGAGCAATTCGGAAATAATCTTCCCTTTCAATTTTTTGATGTAGTTTACCGTGGTGAATACTCAAATACAAATCCATCCCCACAGTTACTTCATTCCAAAATAATAAAATCTTATCTTTGGCAGCTTTTAATATTTCTAAATCACTGTCTAAAGCCAATAACTGCGTGTCAACTTCAGGATATGAAAAACGTTTCTCTTTTACAATTACTTCACGCCAAATAATCCCTGATACATTATTTTCACGTTGATATTGATGAATTGCTGCTTTAAAATCCTGATATGCAGTAAACTTTTGCAGACCATCAGCACGAATAAATTGGTCGAGTATAGGACTTCCTGAAACAGTTACATCTAACTTCAGACGTTCACCTTTCAAACAAGCTTGACGTTCGCTTGCCAAAATTTGGATTAGTTCTTGAGTAGTGTAAACATTTGTCATCAGAACCATCCCTATAAATCAAGAGTTTTAATAGTTAGGGGTACTTGAGTCAGGAATCAAAAGTTATAATTCGGAATTTGGAATTCAATAATTTTCACTTTTCCTTTGAGACTTTATATCTTGACTTTTGTCATTATGTTTTGTTTTGACGATGAATGCAGTATTGAATCACACCATTTTTTAGGGCAGAATAAGAACAAGTATACTGCCCATAAATGTTATCTAGTTATTATTGACGTAACTCACTACTAAACTCATTGAAAGAACGTCGTTTCAATTCCACTGATTCTGTACGAGGTAACAAATCAAATATTTCTCGAAAGCGATCGTCGATTTCTTCAAAAGGAACTTGACCTTTTTTATTTAAAACAACTTTACCATCTGGATTAAACACTACTACTTGGGGAACCCCACCAGAATAGTAATAACCTGGTTCTGTGGGTTCATATTTTGCTTTTACAGGAATAGTATCGACATCAACTGGGATAATTTCGGTGACACGACCGTAAAATGCTTGTACCTCAGAACCGACGATCGCATATTTTTTGCAGTCGCTACTATCATCAACATAGAAGATCATAAATATTGGTTTATGTTCAGAAAGTGCGGTTGCCAAAGTTTCTTTAGGCGGAACTAAAGAACCATTACCCGCATAAACCACGAAAATATTACCGTCGTATCTGTCATCATCAGCACCCGCAAAGGCTGGCTGAATCATCAGAAAACAGAAACAAAGTGCTATTAACAAGCATTTAGAGACAAAATGCCGCCAGTCTGAGAGTATATTTTGCGATATGTTTGGGAATAAATTTCGCGATCGCCAATTAATGCAATTCATCAAAAAAACCTTTCAACCTTGATATTTATGGTCAATTTGTACTGAAAACAGCAGACTGGAATGGATAATGATTTACGCCTGCACCATTTTTAAGATAACAGGGAGTGGGGAGTTGGAACTGTGTAGACGTGAGATATCACCTCTCTACGGGTATTACTTTTCCCCTGTGTTGGGATTAGGAATGCTGGCTTTTTTGCTGAAGATTCGCTAAACTCTCGCTAGTTAAATTTGTGATTTTATTTTGACTGCTAAATAATTGCCTGAAAATTAGGGTACGGATGTGGGAAATAATATTGGTTTGATTGATAGATTAAAACTTGGTCTAGCTGTGTCGATCGCAAAAAGCGTAACTTTTGCAGTGCGAAGTCTGAAACTTGGTGCAGCAAGTGTACTCCCAGGTGCGATTGCGCGTAAGATAGAACCCCGTTTGCTAGAACTACTCAGTCGCCAGGTAAAAAATGGGGTGATCCTGATTGCAGGGACAAATGGTAAAACGACAACTTCGCTATTGTTGTGCGAAATTCTCGAACGCAAGGGTTTTCGTGTCGCCCATAATTCTACTGGTGCTAACCTGGAAAATGGTTTGGTGACTGCTTTGATGGAAAGCTGTGATGCTTTTGGTGGCTTAAGTGTAGATTATGCGATTTTGGAAGTTGATGAAAATATCGTCCCCAAAGTTCTCGCACCTATCCAACCCAAAGCTATTCTCGCTTTAAATTTATTCCGGGATCAACTCGACAGGTATGGGGAAGTTGATAGCATCAGTAAACGTTGGACAACAGCAATTTCCACCAATTCACCGAATACTACTGTGATTCCCAATGCTGATGACCCCACATTATCCTACCTTGGTCAGCAATTATCGCAAAAAGTTGTATTTTTTGGTTTAAACGAGCCAGAAAAATATTTAGCGGAAATTCCCCACGCAGTAGACTCAATTTATTGCCCAAATTGCGGTAATCCTCTCACTTATGCAGGGGTTTATTTGTCTCATTTGGGTGAATTTAATTGCTCTAAATGCGGTTTTCAGCGTAGCCAACCGGATTTAAATAGTAGTGAATGGTCGCAGGTTTTAGTGGGTTTATACAATAAGTATAATACCCTCGCAGCAGCTACAGCCGCTAGGGAATTAGGAATAGATGAAGCGACAATTCGTGCAACAATTCCCACTTTCCAACCAGCATTTGGTAGGGCGGAAGAATTACAAATTCAAGGAAAAAAAGTCCGCATTTTACTCTCTAAAAATCCTGTGGGTACTAATGAGACAATTCGCGTTGTGACTGAAAGTAATGACAAAACTACTTTATTAGTATTAAATGACAGAACACAGGATGGTGAAGATGTTTCTTGGATATGGGATGTAGATACTGAACCTTTAGTTCAACGCGGGGGAACTTTAATCGTCAGTGGCGATCGCGTTTACGATATGGCTTTACGTTTGCGTTATAGTGAGACTTCCCTTGATAGTAAAGTTAATTTAATTGTTGAAGAGAATTTAAAGGTTGCGATCGATAAAGCCTTGGAAAAAACTCCCGCTAATGAAATCTTGCATATTTTACCAACCTATACGGCAATGCTAGATGTGCGAGAAGTTTTAACTGGGAAGAAAATCCGCTAGTGGTCTGATTTGGAGATTTGTAGAGACATAGCCATGCTACATCTCTACTCCTAAATTACTGTAATTTGACAGCCGCACATTGTAACGGCAACACTTCCTCCAAAGTTAATTCATGGTCAGAAGTCAGATGACTATTACAACAAATAGTGCTGAAAAATACAGGTTGTCCCACCACTTCCGAAAAATGTTTTTCTAACAATAATCTGGAAGTAATATCGCCCAACAAATCAGCTAAATCTTTGGTTAATTGGTCTTTATCGTCTCGATGAACCATTCTATACCTAAATGGCTTTTCTCCAACAATTTCTCTAATCGCCGCATCAAAATGATCAGGTTTCGCATCAACATAGGCAAACGAAACTTCCTCAAGAAACTTCCAAGCAACAGGAAAAATCTCGCGAATATTTTCGAGATAATTTCCACCCTGATAAACCAAAGTCGCAGTTTTACAGTCCATTTTTCCCTGTTTTAATGACTGGACAATACACAAAAACACCACTCTAAATCTAAGTATCTAGAGTGTATCGGCAAACTTGATTCAAAATAATTGGGGTGTTGAGTTTGCACCCATAAAATATTTGTGCAATAATTCTTAGCCATCATATAACTATAAACGACGTGACTAAGGTAACATTTAGATTGTTTTTAGATTACGCACATCGCAATTCTAAAAAACACTGTTTATGTAAATACTTAGTTACAAAATCATTATTTCCTAATCTAAAATCCTAAATCTTAAATCCGAGAGGGGTATATGAACTCGCAACTATACACATTAACGATTGGCTGGCTGTATCCAAAACTGATGAGTACCTACGGTGACAGAGGCAATGTCACCACGATTGAGAGACGTAGCCAATGGCGTGGTTTCGATGTGAAAGTATTACCCCTTGATCAAGCAGCAACAGCCGAAGAGATAAAATCAGTTGATATTATTGTTGGGGGTGGCGCACAGGACAGACAGCAGGAACTTGTCATGCGCGACTTAAAAGGTGCAAAAGCTGAGGCAATGCGTGAAAAACTTGACAACGGGACACCCGGAGTTTTTACCTGTGGTTCCCCTCAATTACTTGGACATTACTACGAACCTGCTGCTGGCAAGCGTATTGAAGGTTTAGGAATATTGGATTTAGTTTCCGTACATCCTGGTGAAAATACCAAGCGCTGTATTGGCAACTTGGTTATAGAAGTTACAGCCAAAAAGTTGGCACGCGACTTAGAAGCAATGATTGGCATGAAACCCTATTTAGTAGGGTTTGAAAATCATGGGGGAAGAACCAAACTAGGAAAAACTGAAGCTTTAGGAAAAGTTATCTATGGCTTGGGTAATAATGGCGAAGATGGAACCGAAGGTGCTTTTCATCAGAATGCGATCGCTACCTATTCCCACGGTCCATTATTACCTAAAAATCCTTTTGTTGCAGATTGGTTAATTCAAACAGCGTTGCGGCTGAAATATCAACAACCCATTCAATTATCCCCCTTGAATGATGAATTAGCGCAGTATGCCAGAGAAGCAATGTTGAAGAAGTTGAAAGTTGAATTACCAACAGAAAAACAACGATTGCCAACCGTTGTCTCATAAATCTTGATTTTTCGTGGGGAGAGAAGCCCGGTTGCTGGGATTGTCTATGCTGAATTGGGATTCTGCATGGGGGAGAAACCGGGTTTCAAAGACTCCTCAGGTTATGCAATCCTACACAGGACTTAATTCCTTTTCATGCTGGGGATTTGCTTCGGGACCATCGGCTTCTGATGGTGGCACAACTTGCCAGAATTTTGCTAGGTATTCTTGCCAGTGTGCCAAAATCATCTTCGCTTTTGGTGAACCTGTGCGTTCTAGATGTGCCTGAATCAAGTCTTGGAGTTGCTTTTCTCCAGCTTGGGTGGTTATCCGTTGAATCTTGACGATTTCTGAGTTGACTAATTCGGAGAAACCACCGGATTCATCCAAGAAGTATCCTAGTCCTCCTGTCATTCCGGCAGCAACGTTACGTCCCACTTTACCCAGGACGACAACTACACCACCCGTCATGTATTCGCAACAGTGGTCTCCTGCTCCTTCAATCACTGCCGTCGCTTGGGAATTACGCACCGCAAAACGTTCCCCTGCTAACCCATTGGCATACAAATATCCACCTGTTGCCCCATACAGACAGGTATTGCCAATAATCACATTTTGTGCTGGGTCATATGTGGCATTGGCATGAGGTTTGATGATGATTTCACCACCATTCATCCCTTTACCCACATAGTCGTTTGCCTCACCTTCCAGAGTCAGAATCATTCCCGGTAAGTTAAATGCACCAAAGCTTTGTCCGACGCTACCGTTGAAGTTGAGGTTGATTTGCCCCTGAAAACCATTATCGCCGTATTGGGATGCGATCGCACCTGCTAATCGAGTACCAACTGTGCGATCGGTGTTGACTATTTTGACGTTTTTGGTGATGCTGGATTGGTTGCGAATGGCGGCTTGAATCTCTGCATCGGCAAGTAATTGGTCATCAATAACATCTCCATTGCTGTGGACGACTTCGTGCTGTAACCAAGTCCGGTTTTCGCGGGTGTCGGGAAGCTTTAACAAGCAATCAAGGTTGAGTGCCTGGGTTTTGGTTAAGTTCGCACCTGCACGGGTTGTCAATAAGTCTGCACGTCCGACAACATCGAGCAAGGAACGATAACCCAAACGTGCCAGCAAACTCCGAACTTCTTCAGCAATGAAGTAGAAGAAATTCACCACATGCTCAGGCATTCCATTAAAACGTTTCCGCAGTTCTTCTTTTTGGGAAGCGACACCAACAGGGCAATTATTGGTATGGCAAATCCGCGCCATAATACAACCTTCGGCAATCATGGCAATGGAACCAAAACCGTATTCTTCGGCACCCATTAATGCACCTATCAATACGTCCCAACCACTCTTCAAACCACCGTCAACCCGGAGAATAACTCTGTCGCGCAGTTGATTTTCCATGAGGACGCGGTGGACTTCTGTTAATCCGAGTTCCCACGGAGAACCTGCGTGTTTAATTGAACTCAAAGGTGATGCGCCTGTACCACCATCATGCCCGGAAATTTGGATAATGTCGGCGTTGGCTTTGGCTACCCCAGCCGCGATGGTGCCGATACCTATTTCCGCAACTAACTTCACCGAAACCTGTGCTTGCGGGTTAATTTGGTGCAGATCAAAAATTAGCTGTGCCAAATCTTCAATCGAATAAATATCGTGGTGTGGTGGTGGTGAAATTAATGTGACACCAGCTTTGGAACGCCGCAACATGGCAATGTAGGGACTAACTTTTGCACCTGGTAACTGTCCACCTTCACCCGGTTTTGCACCTTGAGCAATTTTAATTTCGATTTGCTTGGCACTCATTAAGTATTCGGGTGTCACCCCAAACCGTCCCGATGCGACTTGTTTGATGGAACTCGTGGCAGTGTCGCCATTCCGTAACCCTTTCAGATGTGGTAAGATTTGCGATCGCCCATCTTTAACATCATCGACAACTTTGTAGCGTACCGGGTCTTCACCACCTTCACCTGAGTTAGATTTACCGCCAATGCGATTCATGGCGATCGCTAGAGTTTCGTGGGCTTCCCGCGATAGCGCCCCTAAGGACATGCCACCAGTACAGAATCGCTTGACAATGTCGCCCACTGATTCCACTTCTTCAATGGGGATGGGCTGGCGATCGCTCTGGAAGTCGAGTAAATCTCGCAATGCAGTTACAGGACGGTTTTGTAGGTGTTTCTGGTAAACTTCGTAATGGTCATATTGCTTGCCATCAACAGCTTTGTGTAGCGCTTTCGCCAGTTCGGGGCTGTTCATATGGTACTCACCACCGGGGCGATACTGAACAAAGCCCAAGTTTTCCAACTTCTTAATGTTGATTTCCGGGAAGGCTTTACAGTGGAATGACAATACTTCCTGAGCGAGTTCGCGGATACTCAAACCACCAACACGGGAGGTTGTACCCCGGAATCCTAATTCTAATAAATCTGCTCCAATCCCTATGGCTTCAAAGATTTGGGCTGCTTGATAACTCGCCAGCAAAGAAATACCCATCTTCGAGAGAATCTTCAATAAACCAGCTTCGACAGCTTTGCGGTAATTCTTCTGGGATTTCTCCAAACTCATCGCCGCAATCTTACCCCGTTCCATAAATTGCTGGGTTCTGGGGTCTGCCCACCAATCCTCTACCGTTGCCAATGTCATGTAAGGACAAACCGCATCAGCCCCGTAGCCAATTAGACAGGCGAAGTGATGCGTACTCCAACACTGAGCAGTATTAATGACCAGGGATGTTTGGGTTCTTAAGCCTTGTTTAATCAGGTAATGGTGAACTGCTCCCACTGCGAGTAAGGGAGGAATGTAGGTATTTTCGCTGCTGGCTCCTGCGTGATTTTGGTCACTGAGGATTAAAATTTCCGCACCAGATTTCACGGCTTCTGCGGCTTGTAATTGCAATGCTTCCACTGCCGCTTTTAAGCCATCGGGACCGGAGGAAATAGTAAATAGGGTGGATAATTCTTGGGTTTGGAAAGATGACTTTTTAATCGCGGTTAATTCATGGATTAGTAAAACTGGTGAATCCAATTTTAACCGTCGGGCGTATTCGGCTTTCGGGTCGAGTAAATTGCCCCTTGCCCCTAATTCAACCTTCAATGACATTACCAAACTTTCCCGCAATGGGTCAATTGGGGGGTTTGTCACCTGGGCAAACCTTTGTTTGAAATAGTCATATAGTAGGTGCGGTTTTGTGGATAGTACCGCTAGGGGGATATCGTCACCCATACAAAATGTTGGCTCTTTCCCATCCTGCGCCATTGGCTGGATAATCATTTCCACATCTTCAGTGGTGTAACCAAAGGCTGTTTGCTGACGCAGTAGGGTTTGACGGTCGATAGTTACTTGTCCTCTGTCATTGGTGGCTTTGCCATTTCCATTGACTGATGACAAATGACCATTCCCGTTCCCATTCCCGTTTCCATTCCCGTTCCCATTCCCGGCAACTATTGTGTTCAGGTCTTGACGATATTGACGCAACCATTCGCCGTAGGGACGTTGCTTAGCAATACGCTGCTTAATCTCCCAATTTTTCAGAATTTCCTGACTTTCCAAGTCAACTGCGATCGCTTGCCCTGGTCCTAAGCGACCTTTTTCCACTATATCTTCTTCGGGAAATTCAACTACACCCGCTTCCGATGCGACAACTATGTAGTCATCTTTGGTGATACAGTAACGAGCAGGTCTTAAGCCATTGCGATCGAGGGTTGCTCCAACTTTTTGCCCATCGCTAAACACTAGCAAGGCTGGACCATCCCAAGCTTCTTGCATTCCACTGTAGTATTCGTAAAAATCGACAATCTCTGGGTAATTACGTAGGTCTGGCTGGTTATTATACGCTTCAGGAACCATGATCATTAGGGCTTCCAAGGGGCTGCGTCCCGATCGCACCATCACCTCAAAGACATTATCTAATGTTGCTGAGTCACTATTATCAATTTGTACAAATGGTTTGAGTTCGTCAAAGCGGTTTTCCCAAATTGGATGATTCAAACTGGATTCACGCGCTGTCATCCAGTTAATATTACCCAGCAAAGTATTGATTTCGCCATTATGACCTAACAACCGCATTGGTTGGGCAAGGGGCCATTTGGGCATGGTATTGGTACTGAAGCGGCGGTGGTAAACGGCAAAAGCACTGGTAAACGCGGGATTTTTTAAATCCTCATAAAATTCGCCCAAAACAGCCGATCGCACCATCCCCTTATAAACAATAGTCCGGCTTGATAGGGAAGCAATGTAAAAGTCTGGGGAGATTTCAGCCACAGCTTTCACTAGCCGACGACGGGTAATATATAATTGCCGTTCTAATTCATCACCACTTTTGTCTGCTGATGTCAACAAAACTTGCTGTATTAAAGGCAAGTTTTCACGGGCTTGTATACCTAATAAATCTGGTTTGACTGGTACTTCTCGCCAGCCCACTACTGTTAATTTTTCTTCGGCGGCAACCTGAATAAAGATACTACGTATTTTCTCAGTTAGCTGTGTGTCTTGAGGTAAAAAAAGCATCCCCACAGCATTACTGCTATTGTTAGTAAAATCTTGATTGAGTGCCGTCAGTAAATGTATTTTATTTGACTCTAGTGCCTGTTGGAACAACTGCCAAGGAATCGCAGTCAAGACACCTGCACCATCGCCAGAATCGCGATCGGCACTGCAACCACCACGATGCTCTAAACATGTTAAAGCTGTTAAGGCTTTCTCGATAATTTCATGACTAGCTTGATTTCGACGATGGGCAATAAAGCCCACACCACAAGCATCGCGTTCTTCTACCAACCATCTTTGTCCTTGATACATACACCTGGATGAACTATCTGAATTTTCCGCAATTGTCATTGTCTGCTCTTGATTTGTTGACTCGTTATTCATAAACTATCCCTGATACCAACCAACTGTGATTTTTACCACCTGTTTCGCCAAAGTTTTTTCAACAAAGCAATGGAACACAGTCAATGGAAAATTTAGTTAATGTCGAAATTTAGAGAAAAAAAATTCTAACTCCGGGTTTTCTTTTTAAACTTTTACCCGTGTTAAAATCATACCGTTATTTTTGGGGTTTACCCTGAGTTCGGCGAACTACATTTCTCACCCAAACAATTTTTTATTTACGCCTTGAAACTATGTATTTTTCCAATTTCCTTATCCCAATCAAAACTGGCTTTCAGGCATAGTCTTTTGTGACATCCTGAATAAAGTTCGTGTCAAATTTTTCACTCGATTACCGAGCTGAAAAGCTTATCATTCAGCAACAAAATCAGCGTATTACACTACATACCCATTTGACAATTCCTAACTGTATCTTTTGTTGTTAACCGATTGATGTCGATTATCCTTTGTCACCTGCATTGCTACCAGTTCTACCCCACTTAAGTAGCAACCATGAGTGAGGACTGAACATCTTAAGTTCCCAACAATTACCAAGACCGTAGCCAATATTTGGCTTGTAGATATTTGGTTTGCACTAGTGTTGTTAGGTACATCTATAGCGCACTTTATAAATTAGGAAAATTACTTTTTGGCTTACAAGAGACAAAAGCCCATATTCACATTAACATGTTCTCGCTTAAAAGTAATGTCATTGTTTGCTGATATTCCCGAAAATAGCTCGGAAAAATGATCAAACCCTGTCTTGACCAAAAACTATCAATGCTCAGTAGCAAAAACATAATGCAAAAACCGCAAAAACACTTAGCTCTACCTTGCCAGGAAATCCTTCAAAAAGCTAATATCAAGCTTGATCGAAAATGCCTGTTATTAATAATTTCTAGCATACTGTGTTTAACAACTTACAATCATCCCGCGATCGCCCAAACGCAAATTCCTGGCAATCCAGGCATCAAAACACAACCGATAGTTAAAGGTGCGATCGCTAATGGTAATCAAATCTCCCTCAACGGTAGAATTCTTCCAGGTGCATGGCTACAACGCCAAGCAGGTAAAAATCAAATTACAACCCATATTGGGGATGGTTCCTTACAGCAGTTAATTGGTATAGAGCTATTAGATACCAACGTTCCCACAAAACAACCAATAAATTGGTTTTCCCCCAAAGCAAAACCACAAATTTTGACAGCCCAATTAGCGGGAAGTTATCGTTATCTAGATATTACAAATTTAGCAAAAACAGCAGGCTGGCAAATTCAACTACAAGGTAATATTTTAAATATTACTACTCCGCAGACAAAAATTACTAATATTCGCGAAGCTAGCTACATAGCAACTATGCAAATGTTGGTAAAAAATGAGAAACCACTAGCACCAGAGCAAGTATCAAAAGCTAAAATTGTTACCATCAATCTTGATCGCCCCACACCTTGGCAAGTACGCCAGGAACTACCAGTCAAGCGAGTTGTAGACCCCGACGCTGTTAATCCTCAACCCACAGCCCCTCCCAACCGCGAATGGACAATTATTCTTGATGGAATTGCAGACCCAGCATTAATTCAGCGTTACACACCAGTAACATCCCCATTAATTCCTCAACCAAACCCACTCCAACAACTACCAGTACCCCCCATCACCCCAACTCCACAGCCAGACACCACTGTCACACAGGTAGAAGTTGTTAATAATCAAACACTGATTCGTGTCAGTGTTCCCTTTGGCTTTGCCCCACGTATCCAATCGACATCAAATCCATCAGTTCTAAATGTAGAAATCCGTCCTGATGCATTATTACCGCGTAATATTACTTGGACACCAGGGTTACGCTGGCGACAACAATGGGTAAATTTAGGACAAGATAGCTTCCCAATTGTTTCCTTAGAAGCAAACCCCCGTAACCTGCAACTAAAACCCATAGTTTCTAATTCCGATACACTGATTGGTACAGCGCCCTGGATTCAGACAGCGCAAAAATACTTAGCAGTTGCCGGTATCAATGGCGGCTTCTTTAATCGTAATAATAGATATCCCTTGGGTGCAATTCGCAGTCACGGAAAATGGTTATCTAGTCCAATCTTAAATCGAGGTGCGATCGCCTGGAATGATTCTGGGCAATTTTACGTAGGTCGTCTCACTCTCGGAGAAACATTAGTCATTAAAGAAGATAATCCCACCTTATCCAGAATGCCGATGAATAGTGAGCAACCAATATTATTTCTCAATAGTGGCTACGTTCAAAGCGGACTTGCTCGATACACACCAGCCTGGGGACAGACTTACACGCCACTCACTGATAACGAAAGTATAATTGTTGTCGAAAATAACAAAATTACTCAGCAGCTATCCGCAGGTAAAGCCAACGAAAACCCCATTCCCATACCCACTTCTGGCTACTTACTCACCATTCGGGGCAAAGCACCCAGCAATTTTACTTTTCCCATTGGTGCCAACGTCAGCATTAAAAGCGGCACCATTCCCGCCGATTTTAATCGCTATCCCCATATTATTGGTGCGGGACCACTACTGGTACAAAATCGTCAAGTTGTGCTTGATGCCAAAGCCGAAAAATTTAGTGATGCATTTATTCGTGAAAAAGCCATCCGTAGTGCCATCTGTACAACTGCCAACGGTAATGTAATTATTGCATCCACCCACAACCGCGCTGGAGGAGCAGGTCCCACCCTCGCCGAAAACGCCCGACTAATGCAGCAAATGGGCTGTATCAATGCCCTCAATTTAGACGGAGGAAGTTCTACCAGTCTCTACTTAGGCGGACAACTAATCGATCGTTCCCCTAGCACCGCAGCCCGTGTTCATAATGGGATTGGTATTTTCTTGAAAAAATAGAGAGAACTCAGTAATTCCCCCTCAGCACTGTCTTTTAAAAACATCAAAATAAGTTTTGATTAAGTTCATGAAGAATTGGTATAGACACGGTAAATATGTCAGGTGTTGATTACACTGCCTCTTGTGATTTTGCTATGTTTACCAAAAGTGGCTGAATTGCTGATTTCTACGGTTGCGATATTGTGTCATTTTTTTTCATCAATTGATTATGTAATTAATTGGCTAATCACGTTATGTCCCCCAGAAAAGAGGTAACAATGGCTCAAGAGACAGCGCAGGTAAACACAATGCCCCTTCCGACTTCTGTAACTCCTCGAGGTGTAGCGGCTACAGAGTTGCGTCCTTGGGGTTCATTCACAATTTTGGAAGAAGGACGAGGTTATAAAATTAAGCGTATCGAGGTTAAACCAGGACATCGTCTCAGCTTGCAAATGCACCATCACCGCAGCGAACATTGGATTGTTGTTTCTGGTACTGCTAAAGTTGTCTGTGGTGACGCAGAAGTGCTTCTTAGCAACAATCAATCTACCTATGTTCCTCAATGTACAGCACACCGTTTAGAGAATCCTGGTGTTATCCCTCTGGTATTGATTGAGGTTCAGAATGGGGAATACTTAGGCGAAGATGACATTGTTCGCTACCAAGATGATTATGCTCGGACTGAGAAGAAGTAATTATTCCTGAGGACAATGGGCATCAGGTAATATGCTGTCCATAGCAGTTAGTTTTTGCTTAAAAGCTAACTGCAATCGCTTTACAGGGAAGGAAACTTAAATTTTTATTGCTCCCTATCCTGAGTTCAGGATATTTTCAGAATTGCTTTTGAGCATCAATATTTGGAATAATTATGATCACCCATCTGCAAGCTGAGAATCTAAGATGGGATTTTTAATGACCCATTTTTGGAGCGAAATTTATTTTGCCATTTAACCTATGATTAGCATTAGCCCAACTGCGATCGCGGAAATTAAACGAATGCAGTCAAAACAACAAAAATCAGACCTTTGGTTGCTTTTAACTGTGAAATCTGGTGGCTGTTCTGGATTATTTTACGATCTATCGTTTACAGAAAATCTGGCAAATAGCGAACCTACTTTCAACTGTAATGGCATCCCAGTGGCGATCGATACCGAAAGCCTCAGTTATCTTCACGGGTTAACCCTCGATTACTCAGAAGACCTCGTTGGTGGTGGTTTTCGTTTCCACAACCCACGAGCTACCTCAGTTTGCGGCTGTGGCAATTCTTTTTCCCTGGATAGCAATGTATAATCGGCAAGTCTCAATTACTTCTCCGACTCTAATCCGGCTTCATTCCCGAAACAAGTTAAAAATTAATCATCAAAATCCCAGTTATAGCAGCATTTAAGACCTGACCTAAAAATTAATTTGCAAAACAATCTTCAAAACGATATAATCAGGATTTGTTAAAACTTAGACCATAAACAGCTTTATTCGCTGTAACTCATGCCAACCATACAGCAGCTTATCAGAACCGAACGCGAAAAAGCGCGTCAGAAAACTAAGTCGCCAGCTCTGAAACAATGCCCGCAACGTCGGGGAGTTTGTACCAGAGTCTACACGACAACTCCAAAAAAACCGAACTCAGCGCTGCGTAAAGTCGCGCGGGTTCGCCTAACCTCTGGCTTTGAAGTCACAGCCTATATCCCTGGTATTGGTCATAACCTACAGGAACACTCCGTTGTGATGATTCGCGGTGGTCGGGTTAAGGATTTACCCGGTGTTCGATACCACATTATTCGCGGTACATTAGATACTGCTGGGGTTAAAGACCGCAAGCAAGGTCGTTCTAAGTACGGAACCAAGCGTCCCAAACCAGCTAAGGCTTAAGATGCAATTTCTTTTTGCTGACTCGATTAATCACCTGACAGTCTCTCGCGAATTTAGGTAGAATGGCAAAAGCAAAGGAGTCTGAGCGGTAGAGTTAGTATGCTGGCTTTCCACCCTCAGATTTGCTGCTTATAACTGATTTGATTTTAAATTAGTCCGTTGCGTAGGCGTTATTTTGATTCGCCTGCTAGTCTAATTGCAAAAATCAAGTTAAATTAGTAAAGCTTCCTCCGCAGCCTGTGCTTATTGTTTGGGTACAGAGTCATTTGAAAATGCTCTTAGCAGCATTGGCATCTTAATTTGATATTTAGGTATATAATTAATGTCGCCTTACTTGTCTGGATTGAGGACGACAAGTTGTTGAAGTCAGCGTCGCTGCAATTGTAGTGAGAAGTTAGAACCAGAAGTGTTTATGACGGTAACTACCGCAATAAAAGCTTACTCGGTAATATTCCAGATAATTTCGTTGCTTTGATCGGAAATTTAAGGGTTAAATATGTCTCGTCGTGGTGTAATTCAAAGGCGACCAGTTCCGCCTGACTCTGTATATAATAGCCGTTTGGTTAGCATGATTATTCGCCGGATTATGCGCCACGGGAAAAAATCACTGGCTGCGCGTATTGTTTACGATGCCATGAAAACAATTGGGGAACGCACTGGTGGCGACCCCCTAGAAACATTTGAAAGAGCAGTGCGGAATGCCACTCCTCTGGTTGAGGTAAAAGCACGACGAGTCGGTGGTGCAACCTATCAAGTACCAATGGAAGTACGTAATGAACGCGGCACAACTTTGGCGTTGCGTTGGTTGGTACAGTATTCTCGCCAACGCCCCGGTCGTACAATGGCAGGCAGACTCGCAAATGAGTTGATGGATGCTGCCAATGAAACCGGCAGCGCAATTAAGAAACGAGAAGAGACGCATCGGATGGCAGAAGCCAATAAAGCTTTCGCGCATTATCGTTATTAAGCGGGCGGTATGCCTACCTCACAAGATAGAGTTTTATCGTCCGTTTTTTTTGTTTTTGATCCTCTTTTAAAAAGAGAACCGATATATCGCATGAGCTTGAATTTGCGGTATGTCGGATTTACAAAAAAAGGCGGTTTTCCGTAAAAGTATAGAAACTTAACAAAGTGTAATATACGAAATATATGGGCGAAAAATATAGGAGGGAGCCGTGGCACGTACTATCCCGCTAGAGAGGGTACGCAATATTGGTATCGCGGCGCATATAGATGCGGGCAAAACCACAACAACAGAGAGAATATTATTTTACTCTGGGATAATTCATAAAATTGGTGAAGTACACGAAGGTACCGCCGTTACCGACTGGATGGATCAGGAACGGGAACGCGGTATTACAATCACAGCTGCCGCGATTAGCACTAGTTGGAAAGACCATCAAATAAACATTATCGATACTCCCGGTCACGTAGACTTCACAATTGAAGTCGAGCGCTCAATGCGGGTATTGGATGGTGTAATTACAGTTCTTTGTTCCGTAGGTGGCGTGCAGCCCCAGACGGAAACTGTATGGAGACAAGCAGACCGTTACAAAGTACCCCGGATTGTTTTTATCAACAAAATGGATCGTACTGGCGCAAACTTTTATAAAGTTTACGAACAAGTACGCGATCGCCTCCGTACCAACGCGATCCCCATCCAATTACCCATTGGCGCAGAAACAGAATTTTTAGGATTGGTTGACCTGGTAAAGATGCGTGCATACATCTATACCAATGATAAAGGTACTGATATTCAAGAAGAAGATATTCCCGCAGACATGCAGGAACTCGTAGCAGAATACCGCGCCAAGTTGATTGAAGCGGTATCAGAGACCAGCGACGAACTGATGAATAAGTACTTTGAAGGTGAAGAACTCACCGAAGAAGAAATTCATACAGCATTACGTAAAGGAACCGTAACAGGTAAGATTGTACCAATGCTTTGCGGTTCTGCCTTCAAAAACAAAGGCGTACAACTGTTGCTAGACGCAGTTGTTGATTACTTACCATCCCCCCCAGAAGTACCAGCCATTCAAGGAACCCTACCGAATGGTGATACTGTTGAGCGTCATGCTGATGACAGTGAGCCATTATCTGCACTCGCCTTCAAGATTATGGCTGACCCCTACGGTCGTCTCACATTCGTGCGTGTTTATTCAGGAGTCTTGAAAAAAGGCAGCTACGTTCTGAATGCGACGAAAGGAAAGAAAGAACGAATCTCTCGCCTAGTGATATTAAAGGCAGATGAGAGACAAGACGTAGATGAGCTTCGTGCTGGTGATTTAGGGGCAGCACTAGGATTAAAAGATACATTGACTGGTGATACAATCACAGACGAGAACTCACCAGTAATCCTAGAATCTCTGTTCATCCCAGAGCCGGTTATCTCGGTGGCGGTAGAACCCAAAACCAAGAACGACATGGACAAGCTGTCCAAGGCTCTGCAATCGCTCTCCGAAGAAGACCCAACCTTCCGTGTTAGCGTTGACCAGGAAACAAACCAAACTGTGATTGCCGGAATGGGAGAGCTACACCTAGAAATACTCGTAGACCGGATGTTACGCGAATTTAAGGTAGAAGCTAATGTGGGCGCACCACAGGTAGCTTACCGCGAAACAATTCGCAAAGCCGTAACTAGAGTAGAAGGTAAATTCATCCGTCAAAGCGGTGGTAAAGGACAGTACGGTCACGTAGTCATCGATCTGCAACCAGGGGAACCTGGAAGCGGTTTTGAATTTGTCTCCAAAATAGTTGGTGGTACTGTACCTAAAGAGTACATTGGACCGGCGGAAACGGGGATGAAAGAAAGTACCGAATCCGGTATCTTAGCTGGATATCCCCTGATTGATGTTAAAGCAACTCTGGTTGATGGGTCTTACCATGATGTAGACTCTTCAGAAATGGCTTTTAAAATTGCTGGTTCCATGGCAATGAAAGAAGCTGTGATGAAGGCTTCGCCCGTACTGCTAGAACCCATGATGAAAGTTGAGGTAGAAGTACCAGAAAACTTTCTTGGGGATGTGATGGGAGACCTTAATTCCCGTCGCGGACAAATAGAAGGCATGGGATCGGAACAGGGTCTTGCAAAAGTAACTGCTAAAGTCCCATTGGCAGAAATGTTTGGCTACGCTACTGACATTCGGTCGAAGACCCAAGGTCGTGGTATCTTCTCAATGGAGTTTAGCCATTACGATGAAGTCCCTCGCAATGTTGCCGAGGCAATCATCGCTAAAAGCAAAGGGAACGCATAACTTAAAGATAAAGGAAACGAGTATTCATGGCACGCGCAAAGTTTGAACGGACTAAACCCCACGTTAACATTGGTACTATCGGTCACGTTGACCATGGTAAAACCACTTTAACCGCAGCTATCACCATGACCCTTGCGGCTCTGGGGAATGCAGTAGCAAAAGCTTATGACCAAATTGATGCCGCTCCAGAAGAACGGGCACGTGGTATTACAATTAATACCGCGCACGTAGAGTACGAAACAGAAAATCGTCACTATGCCCACGTAGATTGTCCAGGCCACGCTGACTATGTGAAAAACATGATCACTGGTGCAGCACAAATGGACGGTGGTATATTGGTTTGCTCTGCTGCTGACGGTCCCATGCCCCAAACTCGCGAACACATTCTGTTGGCGAAGCAAGTAGGTGTACCCAGCTTGGTTGTCTTCTTGAATAAAGAAGACATGGTGGACGACGAAGAACTATTGGAACTCGTAGAATTGGAAGTCCGCGAACTCCTTAGCAGCTACGATTTCCCTGGTGATGATATTCCCATCATCAAAGGTTCTGGTTTGCAAGCATTGGAAAAAATGACTGCGGCTCCCAAGACCCAACGTGGAGAAGACAAGTGGGTAGATAAAATCTATGAATTGATGGATGCTGTAGATTCTTACATTCCTACCCCCGAACGTGACATTGATAAGCCTTTCCTGATGGCGGTAGAAGACGTATTCTCCATCTCTGGTCGCGGTACAGTTGCTACTGGACGGATTGAACGTGGAAAAGTCAAAGTTGGCGACAACGTTGAGTTAGTTGGTATTAGAGATACCCGTGCGACAACTGTAACTGGGATCGAGATGTTCAAGAAGAGCCTCGAAGAAGGTATGGCTGGTGATAACGCTGGTTTACTACTTCGCGGTTTGAAGAAAGAAGAAATTGAGCGCGGTATGGTTTTGGCTAAACCAGGTTCTATCACCCCTCATACCGACTTTGAAGGTGAAGTATACGTTTTGACCGAAAAAGAAGGTGGTCGTAAGACTCCTTTCTTTGCAGGCTATCGTCCTCAGTTTTACGTACGTACCACTGATGTGACTGGAACCATCGAAGCATTTACCTCGGATGACGGTAGCGCCGCAGAAATGGTTATGCCTGGAGACCGGATTAAAATGACTGTGAAGTTAATTAACCCGATCGCAATTGAACAAGGTATGCGCTTTGCTATTCGTGAAGGCGGTCGTACCATTGGTGCTGGTGTTGTTTCCAAAATTGTTAAATAACACTTGGCTTTTTAGTTAAATATTAGAGCGGGGATGATATAATACGTCTCTGCTCTTTTTATATCCCCAAATCTTATTTTGGATTCTAGATTTTGGACTTGAACTTGAAGACTTGAACTTGCAAATTAAATCCAAAATCCAAAATCCAAAATCTCAAATCTGTAGAACCAGGAAAACTTAAGATGGCAACGCTACAACAACAAAAAATCAGAATTCGTTTGCAAGCCTTTGATCGCCGTTTATTAGATACTTCTTGCGAAAAGATTGTCGATACAGCTAACCGCACAAACGCAACAGCTATTGGTCCGATTCCTCTACCAACAAAACGTAAGATTTATTGCGTATTGCGATCGCCACACGTTGATAAAGACTCACGAGAACATTTTGAAACCCGCACCCACCGTCGCATCATTGATATTTACCAACCTTCTTCTAAAACGATTGACGCATTGATGAAGTTAGATTTGCCATCTGGTGTTGATATTGAAGTTAAATTGTAATTGGTTGAGAGCTAATAGTTAATAGTGATAGTTAGTAGTTGATGGCAAGATTTTAGTTATTGGTTTCGCCTTTTTAACTATTCTCTCTCCACAAAAAACTACTAACAACTCACCAGCAACTATTAATCAGTACCTAACCAAAATACATAGTGTAAATGATTACAAAGCCTGGAGAAATATTTCTCAGGGCTTTTTAATTGCAGCGAAACAAAATGATAAGATTTAAGAGTAATACGGGGAAAATTAAAGACTTGATATCTAATCAACAATTAAATTTATACCAGAGTAAAAATGGCTTCATCTAAAATTGCAGTTCGCGAACTACCTCTGTTCCCGTTACCGGAAGTAGTTCTATTTCCCACCAGACCTCTACCCCTGCATATTTTTGAGTATCGTTACCGAATCATGATGAACACGATTTTGGAAAGCGATCGCAGGTTTGGAGTATTGATGGTTGATCCGATTAAAGGCAAAATCGCCAACGTTGGCTGTTGTGCAGAAGTAATTCACCACCAACGTCTACCAGATGATCGAATGCATATGGTGACATTAGGACAACAAAGATTTCGGGTTCTCGAATACTTGCGCGAGAAGCCTTACCGAGTTGGTTTAGTTGAATGGATTGAAGACGAACCCCCAAGCCAGGACTTACAGCCCATAGCTACAGGTGTCGAACAACTTTTACGGGATGTTGTGCGTTTATCTGCAAAGCTGACTGACCAAAATATTGAATTGCCTGAAGACTTACCCAATTTACCAGTAGAGCTATCATACTGGGTTGCCCATAATCTACATGGTGTACCTTTGGAACAGCAAGCATTATTAGAAATGCGATCGACTGTTACACGTTTAGAACGGGAAGCAGAAATCTTGACTTCGACTCGCAATCATCTAGCTGCTCGCACCGTTCTGAAAGATACATTTAACCAGAAATTATAAGTACACTTTTCAACGAGTTGTTAGCTGTTATTTTCCGCTATAATGCTTATTTAAAATCTCAAATTGTTACCCAAAAACTAACAGCAGGCGACTATCAATCACTGATAACTACTACCTAAATTGCATCAGTTGGCAATACATTGTAGCTACCAAAAATTTTCAGGATTTCTGTGTAATTTAACAGTTCCTGCAATGCTGACTGCATCAATGGTTGGTGAATGTTTGCTTCAATGTCGATGAAAAATAAATACTCCCCTAAAGAGCGCTTGGTTGGACGTGACTCAATCCGACTGAGATTAATTCCTAAGTTTGCAAATACTTGTAGTGTTTTTGCTAACACCCCAGGTAAATTGGCAGGAACACTAAACGCTAAGGAAGTATGACTGGCATTGGTTGGGGATGTTAAAAATGATTCTACATTACTGTTTTGACTCACTACCCAAAAACGAGTACAGTTTTCAGGACTGTCATTTATATCCCTAGCTAATATTGGTAAGTGATAAAGCTTTGCGGCTCTTTGTGAAGAGATTGCAGCAGCGCTTAAATCAGCTTCCAGGCTTTGAAGTGCTTCGGTTGTCGAATTAGTTGCTACGGTTTGAACGTTCGGAAGAAAACGTTCTAACCATCTTTGACATTGTGCCAAAGCTTGAGGGTGCGAATATACAGTTTGGATGTTCTCTAAACTAGTAGCACAAGAAATCAGTACGTGAATGATAGGCATGACTAAAGCTAAACTAATTTGTAAATTGTCTAGCTGCCACATCGCATCCATTGTCATTGTCACGCTACCTTCAATCGAATTTTCTGCGGGTACTACGGCTAATTTTGCCTGCCCCTCCGCTACAGCTTTGATGGATTGGGCAATGCTGGGATAGGGACACAAAATAACATTTTCAACTGTTGTCTTCGCCAGCCAGTCCATATAAAACAGAGCCGCCTGTTCGCTATAATTTCCTGGAGGTCCTAAATGTGCGATTGATAGATTCATATTATACTCGCCTGAATTGCAAACTTAATTCATCAAACTTAATTCATAAAATTCGCTTCAATCTTCTGATACACTACTGTTAATTCAAAATTAACCTAAATTTTCACAGGGAAGGATATATTCTTTCAATATTTTCTTCAGGTTGATAGTAATCTCATCACCAGCATTGATGACCAAAAATTGATGAGGCGTTTGGAAATAATGCCTTTTCATTGATTTTAAAGTCAAATAAGAGTTGGCTGATGAGTATTTTCTGGGTATCGATAAATATCTTAAATCAAAAATATTAAAATATTCATAAAGGTAATTTCAAAAAACCATGGCGACTAAGTTTATTAGCACCCAATCTGTAGAACTTGCCGTTCCAGAACAAGTAATTCCGATTCAACACTACCTCCGCCAACCACAACGTCTAGTTAATGCTTTAGTTGACTCCAGCAGAATTAAGCAACTTTCAGAAGAAACATTTCGCCTAAAAATGCGACCGCTTACTTTCATGTCATTAAGCATTCAACCGACTGTTGAAATGAGAGTTTGGCTGAAATCAAATGGAGTCATTGGGCTACAGTCAATAGGTTGTGAAATTATAGGTTTTGAGTATATTAACCAACGCTTCAATCTCAATTTAGAGGGGTATTTATCTGTTGAAGAACTGTTCACAGGGACGCATTTAAAAGGTCAAGCAGATCTACAAGTAATAATAGATTTGCCTCCTCCCTTTTGCTTCACTCCCAAAACGATTTTGGAAACAGCTGGTAATGGTTTACTAAAAAGCGTCTTACTCACAATTAAACAGCGATTATTACATCAGTTACTTGCAGACTATTGTCATTGGGTTGAATTACAAACTCAAGATGTCCAAAGTTGTGAGGTGAAAACTATGACTACGAGTCAAGAGTCGGGAATTAGGAGTCAAAGCTCAGAGGCTTGTTTACCTTAATCTTGGTAATTGTGATTTCTATAGTCTTTCTCACTCTTGAATTCTAATTCCTGACTTCTTAATTCTTTTGGCAGGGACTAAAAGATTTACGGTGCAACCTTGTAACTCCGTACTCCTGTATAGCTGCTAAATGGCGTTGGCTACCATAACCTTTATTACGTGCTAAATCGTATTGTGGATAATTAATAGCCAGTCGGCAGATTAAATCATCACGCCACACTTTAGCAATAATACTTGCGGCAGCGATCGCCAGAGATAAAGAATCACCCTTAATAATAGTTTGTTGGGACATCAACAAACCATTCACACGATAATTGCCATCAATTAAGCAAAGTGTTGGCTGTACTGAAAGTTTAAGTACAGCCCTTTTCATTGCCAGTAAAGAAGCCTGCAAAATGTTGATTTGGTCAATTTCAGCAACTGAAGCAAAACCGATTCTCCAATCGCAGGCGATCGCACCAATCTGATGCGCGAGTATACTGCGGCGCAATGGTGACAATTTTTTACTGTCATTAATTCCTGCTGTGATTAATTCCGAAAAAGCACTTTGCGGCAATATTACTGCTGCTGCTACCACAGGACCAAATAACGCTCCGCGTCCAACTTCATCAACACCTGCAATTAGTCCTGGCTGATTCGACAAAGTGGATAATTCTAACCAGTTTGATGTAGTTGGCAATAGAGGTAATTCAATATCTGTTGTCTGCCGTTGTTTGACCATAAATGCTATCTATACAATGCCTAGGAAATACCCTAGGAATCAGCATCATCAGAGGCAGAAGAACGACGACGACGACGACGATTGGGAGTCCCAGAGTCACTCTCATCGCTGGCACTCATGGTTTCTTCTACTTGCTTAACCACTGATTCAATTTTGACTGGTTCTGGCTCTTCGTCCTCAACTTCTTCAATTATGGGTTCTGGTTCTTTGCTAATTTTAATTGGGGCAGGGATTGGAACTGACGCGACAGGTGCAAATGTTTCTTCTTGTTCGGGTGGTGGTGCAGTAGAACCTTGACCTGGTAGGGTCACGTTAATAATTACGGATTTGGGATTTTTCACTTCCCGATTTAAGCGCAATAACGGCGAAACACCCATCAATGCGTAAACATCCTGTTCATCAGTAGTCATTTCCACCGAAACAATTTCTGGAGGTTCGACAACTGGTTTGATCGGTTCGAGCTTTGTTTTTGTGCGATGATCGTAGAGTGTCCCTTTCTGAGCATCACCGCGATCGCTCCAATGGGATTTACCCACTCCGATGGTTGGTAGTTCGGGTGTTCCTCCCATCTCCACATCACTATCGCTATCAAAGTCGGCATCACTCACAAAAGGTATGGGACTTCCGGCTAGCCTCGGCTCCTCTTTCCCATTCCCCGCATTTATACCACCGCCGATACGTTGACGGCGGCGGACACGACGGTTTTTATCACCTAGTTCTTGATAACTAGGATGGTTAATTAAATTCAAAGAATTAAACTCTGGTTCCGCATCAAATCCTTCGTTATAGGAGTCATAACTTTCCCGTGGATAGCTTTCCCGTGGTTCATTGTTAATCCGAGCTACTGGCATCCGGGATTCCCGATGGGTTTCTCGTTGCAGCATTGGTGAAACGAACCGTTCGGGCATTTCTGTGGGAGTGGCGGCAACCCGGGCTTCCGTTTCTCCCGGTAGATGTACGACATGTCCCAAGCCACCACAGGTTTGACAGGTTTGCCCGAACAATTCGTAAATATTTTGACCTTGGCGTTTGCGGGTTAGCTCCACCAAACCTAGTTCGGTTAACTGGGCAATTTGTGGACGTGCTTTATCTGCTCTCAGGGCTTTATTAAAGTGTTCAAGGACATGTAATTGGTCACGTCTGGATTCCATGTCTATAAAATCAACTACAATCACACCCGCAATATTACGTAGACGTAGTTGACGGGCAATTTCGGTTGCGGCTTCGCAGTTGGTCCAAAGTACGGTTTCGCGTGCAGTTGCCGAACGGGTAAATGAGCCAGAGTTGACATCAATGACCGTTAATGCTTCCGTTGGCTCAATAATTATATAACCGCCTGAAGGTAAATCGACCCTCGGCTTTAGGGCTTCTTTAATTGCCGCACTGACGCGGAAATACTCTAAAATAGGTGCGCGATCGCGATGGTGATCGATTAACAATCCTTGGGGAGTTTGTCCACCACTCCAATTTTGCAAGTACTGCTTGACTCGCTTCAGCCCGGTACTCGAATCCACTACAATTCGGTTGACATCTGCGCCATACATATCCCGGAGGACGCGCTGAATAAAGTCATCGTCGCGGTTGAGCAATGCTGGGGCACGGGTTGACTGTGCCTCTTGCTGAATTAATTCCCACTGCTTTTGCAGCGCTTCTAAGTCTTCAATAATCGCTTCTTCTGGTTTGCCTTCAGCTTCGGTACGTACCAATAAACCCATACCCGCAGGTTTAATCAGAATTGCTAATGCCCGCAATCGGTTACGTTCGTTCTCGTTTCTGATGCGACGAGATAAATTTACGCCTCTTCCATAGGGCATTAAGACTACATAACGACCTGGTAAGGTAATATTACCTGTTAGTCTTGGTCCTTTAGTACCTGTAGGCTCCTTCATTACTTGCACCAAAACTTTCTGCTGTGGTGTAAGCAACTCAGTAATTGCGGCAGCACTGCGTTTTAATCGTAATGGTCCTAAATCAGTGACGTGAATAAAACCATTACGTTCAGGGTCGCCAATGTTTACAAATGCAGCATCAATCCCAGGTAACACATTTTCGACAACGCCTAAGTAAATATCACCAATTTGGTGATGTCCTGTGGCGACTACAAGTTCTTGTATTTGATCTTCAGAAAAAACAGCGGCAATTTGATGCTGCTCGGCTATGATAATTTGTTTCGGCATTCAATTTCCTCAAAAATTGGCAGCACAAACGATTCTGGAGGTTGCTTATCCATCTTTGCCTTGGCTTCCATTTTTTGTTGCTAATAATAACAAGTTCTTAGTTCCAGTCTTAATGGGGGAAGCTATCAACATCATAATGACAAGCGCATTTGCTGGCGAGGAGCATTGCCTAACTACGCTTTAGTAAGCCTACGTTCCAGAACGGCTGCATAAAGTTTCAGCAATAATAATCATTCGCTCTTGGTTATTATTACTGCAATACTGCATCCAAAAGAGTCTAAGTCAAAAGTTCTGTACGTTGCAAGAAGTAAAAACTTGTCCTGTCGGATAAGTGATTTTTAGAAGGCGTTAGAGCCAAAAAGCTTGTCATAGTAGTGACTGACTGCAATAACAGCATTAAGCCACCAATCAATACAAACTCATTCTTGATTCGTTCTCAGGGTTCCTGCTATCTAATTCATGGATATACTTACATCCCTTCCTTAGTTGACGTTTCTATGGGTGATGTCGTTACGCCATTGGCGACAGTGGGGAAATCCACACACTGGCTCATCTTTAACCCTCAACGTCCAGACACGGGCTAGCCGTCCGTGTTTTGTATAGACTTAAAGTTAAGTCTCTAGATTACTTAGCTTAATTTTCGCCAGTGGTAATCTTTTTGGTCAGAGTTACTCAGCTACTAGTTCTTGCCTTTTGTCAACCTATATTTTCCAGAAAGTTTGTCTAGATTTGTTAAGGTTTGTCATGGCTTTAGGTCTCCTAGTCCGTTCTCCTGGGGCACATTCTTGATAATAACAGTCCGCAAAGTCGGAAACCCTGGATTCGGCAGCTATTTTTTTAGCTTGTACAAGCTGTCAGCGTGAGCAGTATTCTAGCTTAAACTAGCTTTTAACTTTACCGAAAGGGAATAGCAAATAGAAAACCTCTTGCTATTCCCAGAGGTTGAGCTACTGTCACTACCTCATCTCCAGAATTTTTCGCACCTTTACGATCAGGAATTAGTAAAAATACCTACAGCACTCATAAAGTGTGGATTCAACATTCAGCAATTGTTGTTAAAAGATATGACGAGATTTGCTGACGGAGCGTAATTTAGCTGGCTGATTCATAAAAATAGCTGTAAGTGAGAGAGTGCTATCTAATCTACACGGTTTGTATCCGGGAAAAACCCTAGAAATGACACTCTGAAATCTTTGCTCTTCTACCCTGAATATAAGGGGAACGAATCAGTTCACTCAATGCAGCGTCAGAAAATTTCTCTTCACCCCATTCTAACGCAACCTTGCAAAAAATCAATTCTTTCATGTCGGGTTTGAGGGTAAGAGATTGAGTGCTTCCTCTCTTTGTGCTTAACTCCGCATTTAATCCCGCAAAATCAGGGTACGTCGATGTACTTGTAAGAGTTGAAATTCTCTACCTGCGACTTTTTCTAGCATAAACAAGATGTGTTCTGGGCGCAACAGGGTTCCATCGTTACGACAACTACCTAGATATCTTAGTGTTACAGCATCGCCACTAATTTTGGCTGAACCTTCAACTAATTGTAATTCAAACAAGCGATCGCGCAGATTGACTGTATGGGTTTTGCCGGATTTTGTTGTTTGCTCCCACAAAAATTCTGCTTGGGTTTTGATTGTATCAATCCATAATTCCCACTGTGCAGGGTTTGTTTGCTCCATGGTGGCGACTGTGATGTCATATGCAGCATTTTCTAAAATTTGAGTTGCGGCTGGTGCTTTTAAATCCAGTTCTACGACTTTGTATATCGGTATCTCCTCTGGTAAGGCTTGCACAAGTTGTTGGCGAAAATTTTCTAGATCAAGAATTTGTGTGAGTTCAAAATCAACGATTTCACCACTACTGGTAGCACCTAAGGGCAATGCATTAGCCAGAGAAATCCGGGGGTTAGGATGGAATCCTCCCGTAAAAGCGATTGGTAATCCAGCCCGTCGCACAACACGATCAAATAATCGCGTTAGGTCTAAATGCCCGACTAATGACATGTTCCCAAGTTTACCAAACCAAACCCGTAAGCGCTGTACTTTGTTGGTATTGGGGACAAAATCTCCAATAAATTCAGGGATGGCAGGGGGTTCAATGACAATATTATGACCAAAGTCAGTACCACAAACCCCGCAGTGGGAACAACCGTCAAAGGAACAATCGGGAACTGTAGCGGCTGCAAGGGCACGTTGCAAATCTTCTTGTAGCCATTTTTTCTCGATGCCAGTGTCGATATGATCCCAAGGAAGAGGTGTATCCAGAATTGGGAGATTTTGATTTTCCCCTTCTTCTTGTCTGGCTGGCACGCTAAATACATTCCATTCGCCATTTTCGATTTGGCGATACTTGAAGGATAAACCAACTTCGGCAATAGCTTGTGCCCAAGCGCCAAAGGCTTTGTCTATGCTGTCATACCAAGCATCCATGCCAGCACCCAGTTCCCAGGCTCTTTTGACAACTTTACCAAGAGTGCGATCGCCGCGTCCAATAAAGTCTTCCATTGCGGAAATCCGTACGTCGGTATAATTGACTTTTACACCGCGTAGTTGACGAAATTCTCGACGTAATAATCTTTGTTTGCGCTCAAATTCGGCGGCGGCGACGGAGTGCCATTGAAATGGGGTATGGGGTTTGGGGGTAAAATTAGAAATTGTCAGGTTAAAATTGAGTGGCTTTCTTCCTTTCTCGCGGCATTCACGTTGTAACCAAGCAACTGTTTCCACGATTCCGAGAACATCACTATCGGTTTCACCCGGTAAACCAATCATGAAATACAGCTTGATTTTGTCCCAACCTTTTTCCCAAGCTGTTTTCACGCCACGTAATAATTCTTCATTTGTCAAACCCTTATTGACAATATCACGCATCCGTTGCGTGCCGGCTTCCGGAGCAAAGGTTAAACCAGCTTGCCTGGTTCCACCTAAAATATTAGCAATGTTTTCGTCAAACCTATCTACCCTTTGGCTGGGCAACGAAAGCGAGATATTTTCATCCTTTAGGCGATTTTTGATTTCTACTCCGACTGCGGGCAGGGAAAGATAATCAGAGCAGGATAGCGATAGTAGGGAGAACTCGTTATAACCAGTTTCCCGCATTCCCTGATCTATGGCTGCCACAACTTTATCAGGTTCGACATCGCGAGCAGGGCGGGTGAGCATTCCTGGTTGACAGAAGCGACATCCTCGCGTGCATCCACGTCTAATCTCGATTGTCAAGCGGTCGTGGACAGTTTCCACGTACGGAACAAGTCCAATGGAGTATGCGGGGATTGGAGTTGCCACCCGCCGCAAAATTCTTGGGGGCACATCAGGGCGGTTGGGATGAACCGAACCATCTGTGGTTAAGTCGTAGAATCTGGGTACATAGACTCCTGGGACTTGTGCCAAATCGAGTAATAACTCTTCACGACTCAAACCTGCGGCTTTACCTTCTTCTAAAACTAAACCGATTTCCGGCAGCAGTTCTTCGCCATCACCCAAGGCAATAAAATCAAAAAAGTCGGTGTAAGGTTCAGGATTCGATGTTGCTGTTTGTCCACCTGCGAAAATCAGGGGGTAGTTTCCGGCATCCCGTTCTTTCCATGTCAGGGGAATTGCAGCTAAATCGAGCATTTCCAGGATATTGGTTGCTCCTAGCTCGTAACTGAGGCTAAACCCTAGGATATCAAATTCAACGAGCGATCGCTTGGACTCAACTGCAAACAAAGGGGTTTGGGTTGCCCGCAGTTTAGCAGCTAAGTCTGTTGCTGGTAAATAAGCGCGATCGCATAATTGACGGGGTTGAGCATTCAAAATGTTATAGAGGATGACATGCCCTAAATTCGATGCACCGACTTCATAAATTTCCGGGTAGGTTAGTACCCAGCGAACCTTAGCTTGGTGCCAAGGCTTGTGAATTGAACCCAGTTCGTTACCTAGGTAACGTGCGGGCTTGAGGATATCTGGTGTGATTAAGTCTTGTACTGCAACAGCCACGTTTTGCTATCTTCTAGCTTGTTTCAAAATTACAGCAATTCACATCCAACTTAGCACTTATTCGGGGTCTTAAGATATCTCAAGCCTTCTTTTTTATACTTGTTGGTATTTTTGATCGGTATTTTTATGAATAATTTTACGTTTGTCAATCTAGTATGGCGATTTCTGCCTCCAAATCTAGTATTTCAAATACGCGATCGAGTTGGGTGAGTTCAAAAATTATTCTCTGGGCGGAAGAGACAGAACAAAGGCTAAAGCGCTTATTTAGAGCTTGGGCAAGTTTGAGCGAAGATACTAGTGCCATTAGTCCGGCACTATCGAAGGATTCGACATCCTGGAAGCTGACTAATAAAGCCTGAGTGTCTTCATGTCTCAACATTGTTGTCAAGTCGCGTTCAATCTCTAATGCATTTGCCGCATTCAAGTTTCCTTGAGGAGCGACTGTTGTAAATTTCGTTTGACTAAGTACTGCTTGCATAATTACATCCTATATACCTATTTAAAGTGTGCAAACTTTAAAGATAGATGTATTTGACCATAAACTGTTTTCCCATGCATCGACCATTCGTATTAAATCTCTTTGCTGAATTTTATTGGTAGATGACCTAAGTTTAAAGATTCTTATAACCATTCAGGGAAATGTATTTAAATATACTTTTTTTACTTGCCATTCGACAAAGAATAACACAGTCAGCAGAAACGACTGTGGCTTAATCTGAATTTAAGAGGGAATTAAGCATAGTTTAAGCTCACTAAACAGCTGCGATCGCGATCGCTCAAAAAATTATTCAAAGTCACTTTTTATACTAAAAACTACATGAATAATTACTATGAAAGTAGGTTAGGTTTAATGTTATGCAAACAAAATATGCTATCCGCCAATTGGTAGAAAAGGCTCTGAATATCAAGAAACTGACTCCAGAAATTGAAAATGAAATTAATTATGAATTAACTGCACTGGGCTATATTTCTGATGTTGACTATGAAGCGTTGGAATTATTGATGGCGGAGATGGATGCTGGGCGTATCCAATTAGTTGCCACTAGTTGATGATAATTGAATGATTTAATTTTCAGGGAGATAATTCTTTGCGTAAACTAGTACATAATGACGGCAATGAGCACACCATTATTAAATGCTGAAAAGTCTACTAATAATGACTTTACCCAACCGCTAACTCATGACTTTTTTTAATGTACTAGTTAATTGAATTAAGTAGAATTCCTTAGCATAGAGTTTTGATTTATATCGTACGTATTTATACGTGATTTTAGCTATAATTTTCCACCAATAAGAACATAATTATACAAACCTCTTCTCAATTCCAGCATCACTCCACTGTACCTATTTAGAATCATCTTGAATATGTAGCCAAAGTTTTTGAATAAACTCATTTAATTTTTGCTTGGCAACTCGCTCAAGTTCTGGTTTTGCTTCCTTCACAAGCACTTGGCTAAGGAACTCAACAACTTCAGTGTCCAAAGCAGCTTGAAATGAATGTAAAGACCATAATAAATCAGATGCATTTCGCAAATCGCTAACTGTTATAGCTTCCTCGGCAAAATTGACTAGTAACAATGGACGTACCCAGCAAAGTTGGCGAGAAACAACCAATTGAATAAGTTCTACATACAAACGATTGTCGCCGCACTCTAGAAATAAAATTTGTCCCTGTTGAAACTTGAGATTATTATCCATATCCACTGGGCGTACACAGAGTCACACGAGTATTGCTATATTTTCGATTTTAGAGGGGAAAAGAGGGGAAATTCCCATACCCCCTAACCAATTGTGTTTGCCAGTCGTGCAATATATTTTAGAATCAATGTTATAGAATAAATGTGATGATTGTGGAAAACTGTGAAAAAATCTGAGCAAAGGCTCTGCTGTAGTCATAAGAAAACGTTCATAGCAAAAGAACCGTGTCAGTCGAAACTATTCAAAAGCCTTCAACAACCCGGAAATTAGCCCCTAGGTATCGGGTTTTGCTCCATAACGACGATTTTAACTCGATGGAGCATGTGGTACAAACCCTCATGACTACTGTGCCCAGCCTGACACAACCCCAGGCTGTGAGCATTATGATGGAAGCCCATACGAATGGTATTGCCTTGGTTATCACTTGCGCTCAAGAACATGCCGAGTTTTATTGTGAAACCTTAAAAAGTCATGGTTTAACCAGTACGATTGAGCCAGATGAGTAAAATTTTTGTGGGTTGACAAATCCAATCTCGGAAACAGACAATACCAAGTTTCTGTGACATTTGCAGCAGATTCAAGCAAAATAATTTTTGTGGAGACGCGACACTGAAAGCAAAATATCGAAAGTGCCAAGTTCGTAGCTCCGCAATTTTGTATATAACTTGGTATGAAAATTAACTTAGCTTATCTAGCTCAATGTCCCGCACCTATCAGGATAATTAGCCTTCTATTATGTTTATTAGCGGTATGGTTGCCGATTGCTATACCAATATATTTACTTATAAATGATGCGAACTTAGTCACCATTTTAACAATGGGATTGTTGGCGATCGCATTTTTTATTTTCCTGCCACGTTGGGGTAAAATTGTTCATCAGGAATCTCATACATATCGTCGTCTTGGCTTAGAATTTAGTCGTAAGAACGGTGTTGAACTGTTACGGGGTTTAGCGATTGGATTAATTAGCATTCAATTATTGTTTTTGTCTCAAGCTGCATTCGGTTGGTTACAATGGCAGCCAGGAAATTTATCTGTTGTACGATTGATTGTGGAAGCGATACCCACAGCTTTTGGGACTGCGCTAGCTGAGGAATTATTTTTTCGCGGTTGGATATATGATGAGTTGGAACGCGACTATAAATCTGAGGTGGTGCTTTGGGCAAGTGCATTAATTTTTCCGATATCACACTTTATTAAACCCATTCCCGAAATCATTCGCACCTCGCCGCAATTTTTGGGATTGTTGCTGTTGGCATTATTATGTATTTGGGCAAAACGTTGTTTTCGGGGGCGTTTAGGTTTGTCGATAGGGATTCATGCGGGTTTAATTTGGGGTTGGTATGTTGTTAATGTTGGCAAGTTAATTAAATACACGGGAAATGTTCCTGTTTGGGTTACAGGTGTTAATGATAATCCTTTGGCTGGAGTTATGGGGTTAAGTTTTTTAGGAATTCTAGCTCTATGGATGCGGGGAAAAATTCAACGTTAAGTTAAAAATTCACAATTTTTTTTCTGTATAGATTTCGCACTGCTAAGTCTCTATAAACTGATTTTATTATCCCCGAATCTCAACAAGTCGGGGATATTTGCATTGAGAAAATAATCAGTTAACAGCAAGTCCTAATTACTCTAAAGGATTGCGAATAAATCCGCATTTGCTACTAGCACAAACATTCGCTAATCCTTCGGAAAAATGGTGTGCTTCATCGAATTGAGGTTCAATCACAAGTTTACCATTTTTATTGATATAACCCCACTTGGAAGCTATTTTAACCGGGGCTAATCCTTCATAAAAAACTGTTGCATCATCAAATTGTGGTTCAATAACTAAATCACCCTTACTATTGATATAACCGTATTTTGAACCAACTTTTACCCTTGCTAATTCTTCCCGAAAGGGAGTGGCAGCATCAAAGTTTGCCGGAATTACCAATGTACCTTGCTGATTGATAAACCCATATTTTTCACCTATTTTTACAGACGTTAACTCTTCTGCAAATAAATTTGCAGCATCATACTGAGGTTGAATAACTAATTTACCTTGTTTATTAATAAATCCCCATTTTTGGGCAAATTTAACTGCTGCTAATCCATTTGTAAAGAACAAAGCATCTTCAAATTGTGTGGGAATTACTATTTGACCTTTTTTATTAATATAGCCATATTTATCACCAATTTTTACTGTTGCTAATCCTTCCACAAATGCAGAAGTAACCGCATCAAATTGTGGTTCAATAACTAGCTTCCCTTTTTTACAAATAAACCCATATTTATTCCCAATTTTTACTGCCGCTAAACCATTTTCAAATAAACTAGGTTCATCAAATTGGGGTTGAATGACAAGTCTACCTTGTCTATTAATATAACCCCACTTTGAATCTAATTTCACGGCTGCCAACCCATCAGAAAAAGTCAAAACCTCCTCAAAATTAGCTTGGATAACAAGTTTCCCGCGCCGATTTATAAAGCCGTACTTTTTGCCAACTTTAATTGGTGCTAATCCTTCCGAAAATTCCGAACTTTGATTAAATTTCGCTGGTATTCTATAACGTATATTTTTAATACTCGGTACTTGCTGGCTATTTTCTATCGTTATCGAGGTATTTGCCCATGTAGGTGACACTGGCGATGACAAAGGTGCGACGATGGGGATTGCTACAACAACTGCCATAATCCCTTGTTGAAGTGGCTTCAGTAATTTTCGTTTATTATTCTGTGCCATGATATACATGCAAATTATATTAACTTAAGCTTGGCACAGAGCTTTAAGAAAATATTTGAGTAATTTTAGCGAGATTAAATTGTAACTATTAATACATTGCTTTTGATGAAGTGATTATATCAATATCACAAGACCTGGGAAGGGTTGCGATCGCGGTATTATTTTAATTAGGGACGTAATTCTAATTTGACTAAGAATGCGATACATGCCTGAATGTCAATCAAGAATCCTGGCAAGTTCCCACCAAACAAGCCCTTTCCAAATTCACCCCATTTAAATTAGCTCCTGCCAATTCTGCACAAAGCAAATTAGCCCCCGCTAAATTAGCCCCCGCTAAATTAGCCCCGCGTAAATCAGCTTCTTCTAAATTCGCCTCACCTAACAAAGCACCCTGTAAATCCGTACGACTCATATCTGCACCCTTAAGATTTGCCCCCGTAAGATTTACACCACGCAAATCTGCACCACGCAAATCAACACCTTGCAAATTGGCATTCATCAAATTCGCACCGCTTAAAAAAGCACCAGCCAGGGAAACATCGCTTAATCTTGCCCCCATCAAATTGGCACCACGTAAATTGCTACCGCGTAAATCTGCACCTGTTAAATCGGCTTGCATGAGGTTCGCACCCATTAAATTTGCCCGTAGGTTGGTTGCTTGCAAGTTAGCACCCATCAAATTGGCACCTTCTAAACGCCCACCTTCAAGTTTGGATGCAGCTAAGTTAGCCCCAATTAGGGTAGCACCAGCTAAGTTGACACGGCTTAAATCAAGGTTGGATAACTCCTCATCTTCTAGATTAGAACCGGGGAGGTTTTTCAGGGTTCCAGTACGAATTTCGTTGATATTCATAGATTTGAGAATACCTCACACGGTGTCGCAAAGTTGCAGAGAGTTTGTTTGATTTACTTGAGAGAACTACTAATTTCTGGACTTGTTTTCCCTTCATTCTCTAAACGAGAATCGAGTAACCACATGCCAACACTAGCTTTGGGTGTCATCAGAGGTAATTCCAAACCCTGTTGTAAGCCCATCACCAGTAAACTCAGGGCTTCCACTAGTTTAGGGTCAAAACGTGTATTTTGTTGTTGCCTGCATTCCTCCAAAGCTTGAGTCAATATTTCTTCTTGGCTCAAACCCGGCGATGTTTTCCCATTCACTCGACATTGAAAGTCTGCTGCTAATGCCAAAATTCTCGACTCCAGAGGAATTTCATCACCTGCCAATTTTGCGGGTTCTCCGCTTCCATCCCACCATTCGCTTTGGTGAGTAATAATTTGGGCGATGGCACGTAGTCTCGGCATTGTTCGTAATACCTGTGCCCCAGGCACTAATGGGCAAGATGGAGGAATATCTGTCGCATCTTCTTGGTAGCGGGTACTGCCGGGAGTCAGTAAACTTTCGGCACGTTGTAATGGGTCAATACGATGCAATAATGCAGCTAGACGCGATCGCTTAATTTGCCATGCGGGTAAGTCTAATAATTGCCCAATTGTTTCTACGAGTGACATGACTTCGGATGCTGCCATAGGATTGGTAATATCTGTTGCATCCATGATTTGCGCCATCCGTAAAAAGGCTTGGATTTCGTTGGCAACCAAATTACGGTCTAATATTTGGTGAGTAGTATTTTTCTGTTCAGTTTGCAGGTAATCAACGACGCGGGTAACGACTGTACTTAAATCTTCGGGTGTCCCTAGACGTGGTTGAATTTGGTTTTGGTATTGGGTAAGTTTTTTTGCTAGTTCGGGATTGTAGTTTTGAATGTGGGCAATTGCTAATGCGGCTGTTTCCTTGACTAATTCTGGTTCAAATGTCCATAAACCGTAGAATTTCCGCTCTAAATCTTCTTTTGGTTTCCCTGTCACCCCATAATCAGCAGGACTAAGCTCTTGACAAAGTACCATTGCTGTGTATCTGGGAGATAGAATAATTAAGTGCCATTCTTCTGAGACTGCATCCTCTGGATTTAATCCCACCAAATCCACATTCGCCAATTGACTAGTGGGGTGTTCAGCCCAACCACTATTCGGTGCTGCCATAATCACCACCTGTTGGGCAATTTTAGCAATATCTGCATAGCGATTGGCTTCTTGTAAGTACCATTTTCCCTGTTGAAAGGCTGTGATTACGAGGGGAGAGTCGTCATGGTTAAGAATGTGGTCTTCGAGTGCGTGACACAGAGACACTAGGGTATTTTTAAAGTAGACCCCAAAGCGAATTGGTCTTTGACTATGACGGTGGCACGTTTCGAGCTTTTGTAATATTGAGCCTTCAAGCATGGGGAATGGAAACTTGGGAATTTTTCACTTTATAAATTAGTGTATCAATTATGAGAAGGGAATGTTGTGACGTTTGTTTGCGCGATCGCAATTTCGGTTTAAGTTTGGTTTAATTTTGAGTTTGATTATCAGCTTAGTTATCAAAGTCCAGTAGATTGGGGTGGGGCTACTGCGCCGATAATATCTGGAGGTAGCAGCCCATTAGTGAGAAAACATCTAATTGCTTGTGGAGTTTGCAGCTTGAGAAGTTTTTGTTGCTGCACCACCCATACGAATTTCTGTAGTAAAAGAACTCATATCTAAACTGCCGGATTGCTTTAACGAACTTACCCGCATCCGCAGGTTTTCGCTGGCAAACCACAGTTTTTCTTCTGATGTCGTCTCTTTTGACTCAATTGTTAATGTTAAAGACTCGTCGGCAGCTAGTTTATAGTAGCCTGTGAGTGGCTTTTCGCTCTTGCTAACCTGGCGATATAGTTTGCCTTGATTGGGATTAGTGGCATCCGGTAGTAGGAGCAAAATTACGGAACCTGTGTTTTTTTGGTTTAATCTGGTTGTATCGTTCCAGTTGACTTTCAGAGCCAGTATTTGCGAATTGGGATTGATTTGGCAGTTTTCGCAAACTTGTGCGAATTCAGCATTTGTAACAGATAGCTTTTCAAAAATAATTTCTGATTTTGCTTCTTGCATCTGCTGGGCTGTGACTAAATGAGATGTACGGTGAGCGAACCATTTTCCCGTGCTTAATTCAAAAAATTCTTCAATATTCATTGTCTGATTGCTTATTTACTTATTTGGGGATTGCATAGGTAAGTGGTGACAATCAAAACCAATCAAGAGCATGTTGTGTTTTCCCACAGGAAGCGCGCTACGCCCTCTTCGGTTTGATATTTAATGAAGCCTACCTGTTGAATTAGGAGATGATTTGGGAATTTTTGACTACAAATAATCATCGCGTTTCCGCGCCAGCCTCAATCATCTCATTATTCGGCAACGCCTTGATTTGTTGCTTGCAAACGGTTAGTGGTGAGTGGTTAGTAGTTATCGCTCATCAGCTAAAGACAACCATTAACCATTACCTCTTAACCATCACCTTATTAACTATTAAACTTGATATCCGGTGTCTGCCAACCGCTTGAGAGAAATTGTTGCAGATTCCGCAACATGTGGATGATTATCTTTTTCTAAGTATTTCAGCGCTGAAACGCTTTTTGGGGTAGGAAGATTGCCTAATGCTTCCGCCAAGCGTTGCCTAACTAACCAATCCTCAGATTGGGCAAAACGGAGGATATTATCCACTGCTGTAATATCTTTGATTTCACCTAATGCCGCAATCGCAGCCTGTTGTAAAACTACTTCCGATGAATCTAAAGCATTAATTAATGCCTCACGGGCACGAACATCTTTTAAATTACCAAGAGCTACCGCAGCGCTAAAACGTACTAACCAGTTGGTATCTTCGTAAAGCATTCGCACCAATAGTTCAAATGCTCGCTTGTCTTCAAGGTATCCCAAAGCACCAGCCGCATCAGCACGAATACTGTAGTCTGGGTCATTTTCGAGGATATTTACCAAAATTGGATATGATTCAGCAGTTTGCTTGATACCAAGTGCAAATACCGCCATTGCCCTAATTTGCAGTGATTCGTCATCGAGTACCTTTTTAATTAATGGTAATGCGTCCTCAGCCGGAACATCGCGCAGATTCGCCAGGGCAACCATGCGATCGCGTAAACTCGGACTATCTAGTTGAATTGATATTTCTTGGATGCTGGGATTAGCCATTTGAATTTAGAGCGCTCTTGCTGTGTGATTTAACTATATTAACTATTGTTGCATTTTCTCAAAATCTTGCAGCCCACAGATATTCATAACTACTTTCCTGATTGACGTTCTTGTAATTTCAACAGGATTTCGGCGTGCATTTCGCGGGTAATTGGGTAAAAATAGGTTAATACCAAACCGAAGATTAGGGAAATCACGGGAATCGGACCAACTGCGATGCGAATAGCTTGTAAAGCTGATTCCGGTTGAATTGGCAGCACACCACTGCCCGCAGTAGCTTCTTTAAAACCAGAAGATTGGAGTGCTAACCCAACGACGAATAATCCAAATGCCAAGCCAAATTTTTGCAGTAGAACCATAAAACCGTAAAAAATCCCTTCCCGTCGCTGTCCAGTTTGGAGTTGATCGAGTTCAATCACATCAGGCATCATTGACCAAGGAACCAGATATGCGACAGAAACCCCAAAACCTGCCATCACAGCGAGAACATACATTAAAACAATTTGACCTGGTTTGAGGAAATATAATCCGCTCGCAGCAATTATCCACATAAACATACCCATGAAGTAAACAATTTTCTTGCCAACACTTTTACTCAGGGCACTCCAGACGAATAGCATTAATAAAGCTGTGCCTTGAACCCCAATCATGACTGTGGGAACATCCGAGTCTTTGAGGAGCATACAGTTAACTACAAAATAGGGAATAGTGCTAGCGGTTATTTGTACTCCTAGCCAAGAACAAAGATATATACCAATTACAAATAAAAATGGTCGGTTAGAAAAGACTATTTTTAGCTGTTCCATGATGGGTATTTCGGCTGATACTTCGGCTTGGGAACGTTTAGCTTCAAATGCTAAAACTCGCTTTTGGGTTCCGAAAACGCACCAATACAGGGCTAAAACCGATATGATGCTACAAACCGCCGCTAAAATTACATATTGTTGCTGGCGATCGCTAATTGTTGTAAAAATGATTCTTGCAAGTATCAGCGAAAAAATACTTCCACCAATGGAAAAGGCAAACCTAAAGCTATTTAAACTAGTACGTTCGTCATAATCTTGAGTGAGTTCGGGTGTCATTGCCGTATAAGGTAAATTCACCACCGTATAAAATACTTGAGAAATAATTGCGATTGCAACATAATACCAAAACAAACCCCAAACATTAGTATTTGGGTCGTTAGTAAATTTTGGAACTATCCACTGCAAAAAGAAAAATACACCAAATGGAACCGCACCGTAAATTAGCCAAGGTAAACGTCTTCCCCAACGTCGAGATTGGGTTTTATCAGTTAAATAGCCGATAAATGGGTCGTTTACAGCATCCCAAATCTTCCCAATCATTAAAATACTTCCAGCGAAACCTGGAGGAATACCAGCAACATTAGTAAAAAAAACTAATAAAAAGAAAATCGAAATATTGGCAGTAATTGCAGGACCTAAATCACCTGCACCATAGGCTAGTTTGGTACTTAAATTCAATTTTTCGCTGCCAGGATTTTTTTCCGAAGAATCTACAGAGGAATCGTTCATATAGCTTTGCACTCATAATAAAATAATTAGAATTGCCATTTACTAAGCATTATTCGCTATCAACCAGGTTGTTTATGCCAGACATTTATGTTTCTTGGTCAGATTATCACCAAAAAATCGAGCAACTCGCTGCTAAAATTTACCAATCAGGTTGGGAATTTAACCAAATTATCTGTCTGGCACGGGGAGGACTGCGAGTTGGAGACATCCTATCCCGTATTTACGACAAACCACTAGCGATTTTAGCTACATCATCTTACAGTGGTGCTGGCAAACAAGAAAGAGGGAATCTCATCTTTTCTCAGCATTTAACAATGACGACTGCAACTTTAGGCTCGCGGATTCTCCTGGTGGACGACTTGGTGGATTCTGGTGTCACTCTCAAAGAAACAATTCCTTGGCTCCAACAATATAGTCAAACTCCCATAGAAGATATTCAAACTGCGGTAATCTGGTATAAAGCCTGCTCAGTAATTACCCCAGATTATTATATTGACTATTTAGCTGATAATCCTTGGATTCATCAACCTTTTGAACCATATGAAATGTTAACTCCAGCAGATTTAGTTTCTAAATATACTGCTGTGAGCGCTACTTAAGGAGTGTTATTGACGATGAACCACGATTATTTTTTGGTCAAACCGGGTGCAAAAATTTCTCTGCAAGATTATGACCCCGAATATACGGGAAAATATCTAAATAAAAGTGATGCTTCAGGGATATTGCAAGCAGATATTGAGCAAATGGGAAAATATCAAGATATTCTCTATGCTCAAAATACTTATGCATTGCTAATTATCTTTCAAGCAATGGATGCTGCGGGGAAAGATAGCACGATTAAACAAGTAATGTCAGGTGTTAATCCCCAAGGATGTCAAGTTTTTAGCTTCAAGTCTCCCAGTTCCGAAGAATTAGATCATGATTACCTGTGGCGAATTACAAAATCTTTGCCAGAACGGGGCAGAATTGGCATTTTCAACCGTTCCTATTACGAAGAAGTCTTGATTACACGAGTACATCCAGAAATTCTGCAAAACCAACAATTGCCTCACTTACCTCCCAAAAATAAAATTTGGAAACAACGATTTGAGGAGATTAATAATTTTGAAAAATACTTGACAAATAATGGTATTGTGGTTGTTAAATTTTTTCTGAATATTTCCAAATCTGAACAGAAAAAACGTTTTTTGAGGCGAATTGAATTACCTGAAAAAAATTGGAAGTTTTCAATTAATGATGTCCAAGAACGTGCTTTTTGGGATGATTATATGAAAGCTTACGAAGATATGTTTAACCACACCAGTACCGAGTGGGCACCTTGGTATATCATCCCCAGTAATAACAAGTGGTTTGCACGTCTTACGGTTTCTGATATCATTTGTAATCAACTCAAACAACTCAATCTTAAATATCCCACAGTCAGCGACAAGCATCGACAGCATTTGCTGCAAGCAAAAGCTGCATTAGAAAATGAAGAGTAGAAAATTTCAACAGCCAGCATTCAGGATTCAGAAGTCAAAATAATCTCATAAATTCAGGAATAGTCAACAAGGATACTGTATTTCTCCTGGCTCCGTCAGCGCGAAATACATTGTTTTATTTTTTTTATGAATGAATGAGTGGTATTTACCTTGTTCAAAGTTGATCTTCTGACTGACTGAGTCCTGAACTCAGAGCTATTCCTAGGTAAAAATCTTAGATGTATGGACATATAATGACAATACACGTAGCAAAATACGCTTCTGAAAATTTCAAGTACCTGTCATCTATATCGATTGCTTTGACTCAGTCACAACTTGTACAGATTCCCACGATGGCGTATGTTGCTTTCGTATTAGCACTGGCATAATCTGGCGACAATTCCCGCAAAACCAATACACTTCAGTCTTACGCACGTGACGTAAAAGTCGGTTGGAACAGCAAGGACAGTAATTCATAATCATTGGTGATGCGAACTATCTTGATTGATGAAGCTATATAAGGCGATCGCAATTGCAGTTTCCCTAGAAATAGCCAAACCACAGCCTCATATGCATTAGCGTAAGCGCGATTTTTTGAGAATCCGCAAACAAAACTTAAAATCTTCCGAATTTCGCAACATTTCTACATACTCAAAAAGTGAGTACCATTATTACTGTCACCCTCACGAAAAGAACGCCAGGAGAATCGAAACACAGTGACTGTTATTAACCTTTGAAAGTAAAAAAAGCAAAATCGCAAGCAAAAAATACCCAGTGCATATTCACAGATGAAACAGGAATAAATTTTTTACCTGTTTTATTCTCAGAAAATAATTTTTCTCAGGCAGTAGTCACTTTAATTTTCACTTGTTCGATTTCTTCAAAATATACAATTAATATCAAGCTAATTGCTTGTTTACAGCATTTATTTTCTGGAAATTTTGAATATTGTTTCTATTAGTTGATTTGCACATTCCAGATTCTAGATTCAGGTAAGTTGAGTCCTTATATATGTATATATTTATATAACATATACAGATATCTGTATTATCCACTACAAGGTAATATTTAACACTTGTTTCTAATTTAAAATTTAAAAAAATAACTCAAATATTGTTTATTTGTAGGAATTAGCAGCTATCTTATCAAGTTCCTAATTACTAATTTACACTGATATTTCTAGCATAAATTTGATGATTGATCATGACAGCATAATTTTAAAGATGTGGTATGTAACTATATCCTCTCAAAACATTAAAATAAATTATACGTGTTTTTTTCAGTATTAGATTCTGAAAATCTGAACCATAAAATAGCTTGAAAACCTTGTATGAAGCAAATTTGTGTCTTGAATATGTGAATTTAAAAACTAAGTGAAAATAGATATTAAGGGTTGTAAAGCTTATGTAAAGAAATGTCCTGATTAATTAGAATAGACCATGTAGATTAGTGAGTTGGTGACTCAAAATAAAAAATAAGTGTATGTACTGATTTATCGTCATCAAGAATTCCACTAACATTTACTTAACCAACAATTATGATTGTTGTGGGTATTAATTGTCGGAAGTGTTGTTCTAGCATAAAACTACAAACTCAACTAACATAATGCCCAGAGAGTTTCAGTGTGTGACAATAATTCAACATGGTTTTTACTAGAAATTGGCTACTTAAGGAGTGTCTGCGGTGAGTAAAATCCAACTATTTACAGTTATTAGTTACGCACTAATGACTAGCTACTTTTTCTCTAATTGGATCAGGTTTTCCTTGCGTCACCCAAGTTCTTCAACTGAAGATGGTTTTTTGTCGTTTGTCATGTGCTGTATCACGACTATTTTGTGGCCCCTGATTATTCCCATGTCTATACTAGAGATAATGAAGACAAGAAGAATAGAGTATGGTACTGCCGTTCCTGTGCTAGCGACGTTATTAGCACTAAGCTTCTCACTGTATCTCAACTAAATCTCTAAATCGATTTAGTTAAATACATCTTTCCCTATCCATCCATCTTGCTTTCAGTCGTCCCGTTAACTTCCCACATTCCTTGCCGTAGATTCAATTTGACTATGTTTGCATTTTGTAAACAGTCGTCTGTCACCCTTATTCCCTGGCTTCAGGGTGTATTGTTGATTACGTATTATCAATGGGTAAAAAATTCAAAAGTATGAGCAAACCTAGACTTGGCTTTGTTTTCAGGTTATACAGCTAGGTTATAGAACAGGAGAATAACTTGCTTCTACTTCAATCTCAGTTACACAAATTTTGTAGAGACGCGATCGCGTCTCTACAATGGTTTTGGGGTTATGAATAGAGTAAAACGAGCGGTGCTACTGTTGTGCTTGGCTCGGGAAAACACCTGGTCGAACTGCGATCGCTACATTTTGACCATTACGACGCAACTCCATACGTAAATCTGTGCCAATTGTGCTACTTTCAACTACCTTTTGGACGCTATCAGCATTAGTAATGCTTTGACCGTTGAGTTTTTCGATAATGTCACCAGCGCGGATTCCGGCTTGGGCAGCAGGCGAGTTGGGTACAACTCTGCGGACAAGAACCCCCTTCTCTCTATCAACATTCAAGCCACTATTGGGGTCAGAATTAATATTTTCCTTCAACTCCGCCGTCAACTCCTGCATTTGGATACCCAAGTAAGGATGTTGAACTTTACCATTTGCAATCAATTGGCTAGAAATGCGCTGTGCAGTATTAATAGGAATTGCAAAGCCCAAGCCCTGTGCGCCCTGAATAATTGCTGTATTCATGCCAATGACTTCGCCACGAGCATTCAGCAAAGGACCACCAGAGTTACCGGGGTTAATAGCTGCATCGGTTTGAATATAACTAACTCGTTTATCCCCAGCACCAATTAAGTTACTGCTGCGTCCGGTGGCACTGATGATACCGGTTGTGACAGTATTATCTAAACCCAGGGGATTACCAATAGCGATCGCCCATTCTCCGGGTTGTAATTGGTCGGAATTGCCGATGGCGACAGTTGGTAAATTATTTGCCTGAATTTGAACTACCGCAACATCAGTTAGCTCATCCTTGCCCAAAACTTTACCTTGGAATTTGCGTCCATCCTTGAGGATAACTTGTACTTTGTCAGCACCATCAACAACATGGGCATTAGTTAAAATTCGACCATCGGCGCTAATCAAAAAACCTGAACCCGTGCCGCGTTCTAAGCGTCTTTGTTGAGGTACTCCACCTCCCGAACCAAAAAAGCGCCGCAAAAACGGGTCATTCAACTCATCTGGGAGTGAAGCTCTGACTGTACGCGAAGCTTCAATACGTACAACTGCTGCACCAACTTTATTGACAACAGATGTCACATAATTACTGCTTGCTGGTGGGCTTAGGGGTTCAGCCTTAACTGGAGTCACAGCTAAATTCGAGACATCCAAAGCTACTTTTTGTTGACTGGAAGCAATATAACCTCCTGCCAATGTCATTCCCGAACCGAGTATGACCAAAGATAAATTTACCGCAGCCCTTCCCCAAGGATTGGCTTTGATTTTGGTATTTTGAGAATCTGAATCAGATTTTGATATGTCAGAATTATTGCGATCGCTCTTAGGTGTCAACCTTTGTTCATCGTGTGGTTCTTTTAACATTTGCTCTCTAAGAAATATACTTCTATTATTTAGACTTGCTTCTACTGTAGATAAGAGTTGTGGAGTTTTTGTTGCACTGATATTTAAGAGTTTACGAACTGTGCCACAAATACTTCTTTTAATCTAAGCTATATTTCGTATAATTGCGGGCTTGTTTCAGTATTTGAAACCAAAAGCCGTCAAACCATACCATCATCATGTTACCCAGCCTGCACAACTTCGCTGAATATTATGGGTCAACAGTTGTATCTATTTAACGATAATTATTATGAATAATTCCCCTCAAATCTTTTGATATCGGAAAAACAAAAATATTTTTGTATTTAAACTCACAAAATTATAGATAAATTCCCGAATAAATAAATACTATCTTTTTATACAAAAAGAGATTTAAAAATATAATTCATCATCTACCTTTTAATTAAGGTACTTTGATGAGACTTAAGAATTATGCTCTCTTTAAAAAATCTAAAATCTGCCAAACTGGCAACAGTAGTCAATCAGTTTTGCTATTCATTGATTACCAGGTGTTTTATTTTTCAGTTTGTATTTGCCAGTTGTAAACAGCCAAGAGTCTATTTAGGGTGTAGTAAAAAAATCAACATATCCTGATAAAAATCCGCAAAAATGTATTATTTGTATCCCTAAAATTAGAGATTACGTGGTACAAAAGTGGATTCAAATTACGAATAAATGCATCAGTAAAGTCATAAATATTATCACTGTTGGAACATGATAGGTCAGTTACTAGCAGGACATTATAAAGTCCTTAAAGTTTTAGGTGAGGGAGGGTTTGGGCAAACCTACATAGTTGAAGATATTCATCTTCCCGGTCATCCACAGTGCGTTCTCAAACATATTAAACCCACTAGTACCGACCCACAAATCCTAGAAACATCTAGGAGATTATTTCAGCGCGAAGCAGAAATTCTCCAACAATTGGGTGATACTCTCAAAAATTTGCGACATGAGCCACCAAACTATAGCAAGCAAATAGCCAAAATACCCCGGTTACTAGCTTATTTTGAGGAAAATAACGAATTTTACCTGGTTCAAGAATTTATTCAGGGACATACCCTCAGTCACGAACTGATTTCCGGTCAGAAATGGACTGAAGGACAAGTGATTTTAATGCTGACTGAAATACTGAGTATTTTAGAAGTAATTCACCACCACGGGGTAATACATCGTGATATTAAACCTGACAATATTATTAGGCGCGAATCTGATGGTCAATTAGTGCTGATTGATTTTGGTGCAATTAAACAGTTACGAAGTCAAACAGCAATTGGACAGGGACAACAACGAGTGACAATTGCTATTGGTACTCCTGGTTACATGCCCTCCGAACAAACCCGACGTTTACCTCGCTCAAGTAGCGATATTTACGCTTTGGGTATGATGGGTATCCAAGCAATTACTGGAGTCAACCCCCGTGAACTTCAGGATGACCCCAATACAGGGGAAATTTTGTGGCAACATCTAACTCCTGTGACTCCAGGATTAACTACGGTTTTGACCAAAATGACTCGCTACCATTTTAAAGACCGCTACCAGACAGCCACAGAAGCACTGCAAGCGCTACAGGAATTGCGGAATTTAGTTGAAGCGCCTACTGTCACCCCCATCACAGCCACACCAATTACAGCAGCAATTAAAACATCAACCAACGAGCCGCAAAACTACCATACGCTGCATGAGTTGACATTGGAATGGCACGAAGACGGCGAAATTAGGACTTGTACAATCGAAGAAAATCAACAAAGTAAAAATTTTGGTCGTATTAGAATTGGACGCGACCCCCAAGTATGCGATATTGTCATTCCCGAAGCAACAGTATCAGCTTTACATGCCGAAATATTTTTTAATGGTTCCCAGAATCGATTCTATATTCGCAATCTCCGCCAAAAAAACCCTCCTATTATTGATGGACAGATGCTATTGGCGGGAGAAATGCCCCTGATATCGGGTAGTCATTTGCGTCTAGGTAGACAAAGATTTATAGTCAGCAACATTAAGATTAAGCAAGTCCCGGTTGAGCGTGTTTACAGCAGCGACAACCAAAATTTACCAGTTGCATCAGCTTCCGAACCCATTACTAAGACACTACCTCCACAACAGGTAATTTACTCCCAACGCCAACGAGTCAGAGCCAAATCAAAACCATCAGTTATTTTACCTATACCCCAACACAAGCCTTTTGTTATGGGAATGGGAATGGCTGCAATTATTAGCATGGTGGGTGGTGTCATTTGTTTGCAAACGGGTACTGTGGGTAAAACTAGCTATTCCGAACAAAACTTTATTGCCCAACAACCAAAACTCTGTCGGGTAATTTCCCCAACAGGTGGTAATTTCATGGCAAAACTACGTCCCGAACCACAAACAGAAATTGGGGCACTCAAACAACTGAGTCCGGGAGAAAAAGTCCTATTTATCAAAATTCGCGGCGATTTTGTGCAAGTGAGACTAGCTGATGGAACCCAAGGTTGGGTATTTGGCGATCAAATACAGCGTTGCAATACTTGAGTCAGGATTTCCAGGAGAAATACGGAGCAATTTGATCTATTGGCACAAAAATTATTATTTACTTCTCAATTTTTATCCGTAGGATACCCCTTGACTGATGAATAATGAATTGTCGGAAGTAATTCTGGACAAAAATGTGACTTTGAGAAGACACAAGATCATAAATTCATCAGAGGGGAATTATGTCTTTAGAACAAGTTGATGCTTTCTATCATGTCGTAGCGTCAGACACAGGAATTTACGAGCAATACTATAATAGTTGCTGTATTCGTGGTTTTTTCGGGATTTGGAATTGGGATACAAAAAAGATTGTCAATTTTGCAGCTTCGCTGGGTTTTGAGTTTACAGAAAGTGACCTAGATATTGCATTATTTGAAAGTGGTGCGGGAGTTGTTCAACGTCCTACAGGTTCGTCTAGTTATGAACATGCCCATAGTTATTGATATTTAGTTGTCAAGCTGTGGGAAAAGATAGACTTTTATATTAGGTTTGCCTCAATCATGACGATAAAACAGTCACGGAAATAGAGGTATAGGGAAGAGACGGAGAAAATTAATGGTGACTGATTAGCCGAACTTGATATCATCGGTTGTTTCATCGATACAACATAATATTGGGAATTATTTAGGGATGTTACCGAGTCGCATCTCGAATTTGTTGTTTTGATTTATATTTCTGAAGACGAACTTAATATAAGGTTAGGGTATTAACCCTAGATGAACACAGATTCGATCGCATGAATGATTTTTTCCTAGTTAAGTATGCACCGGAGATTTTCCAACGTACTGGAGAACATTTATTTTTGGTAGTGGTTTCAATTGGTGTGGCGACAGTTGTGGGAATTCCCTTAGGTATTTTGATTACTCGCAAAGATAGTCTCCGGCAGCCGATTTTAGGAATTGCCAATATTTTACAAACGATTCCCAGTTTAGCTTTATTTGGCTTGTTGATTCCTGTGCCTTACATTGGGGGAATTGGTGCGACTCCGGCAATAGTGGCATTGACTCTGTATTCTCTATTACCGATTATTCGCAATACCTATACAGGTATTACAGGAGTTGATGCGGCGATAGTTGAGGCTGGTAAAGGAATGGGCATGAGCGATCGCCAACTGCTTTTGCAAGTAGAAATACCCTTGGCAATGAGTGTAATTTTGGCAGGTGTACGGGTAGCCACGGTGATTGCAATTGGGATTGCCACAATTGCTGCGGCTATTGGTGCGGGGGGTTTAGGAGTATTTATTTTTCGGGGAATTGCGGTAGTTAATAATAATTTACTGTTGGCGGGTGCAGTTCCCGCAGCTGCGATCGCTTTATGTGCTGATTTGGCGATCGGTTGGTTAGAAAAACGTTTGACAGTGCCGGGGAAATTATTTTAGATGTGATAATAGAAAAGTAAAAATATACTGGTGTAATTATAGAATCAGCGCTGGTATTTCGATTTTATATTAATAGAAAACTGGTTCTGCTGACGACACTAAAGTAAAAATAATTTTTATGATTCAGTTATTATTTCATTCTTTAAAAAAATTGTTTATTATTTTTTTGATTACTTCTACTCTTATTTTAACAACTGCTAGCTGTAATCAGAATCAAACTAGTAACAATAATAGAGATATAATTATCGCTTCAAAAGACTTTACCGAACAAGATATATTAGGAGAATTAATCGCTCAACAAATCGAGACGACCACAAATTTAAAAGTAGAACGTAAACCACGTTTAGGTGGTTCTTTTATTTGCCACGAGGCTCTCATTAAAGGTGCGATCGATGGATATATTGAATATACTGGCACTGCATTTACTAGTATTCTCAAACAACCTGTAATCAATGATCCAAAACAAGTTTATCAACTTCTGAAACAAGGTTATGCCCAAAAATTTAATCTTGAAGTTATGGAACCGTTGGGCTTTGAGAATACCTTTGCGATGATTATACGTGGTGAAGATGCGAAAAAATATAATATCAAAACCCTTTCTGAGGCTGCCAAATATACTCCCCAATGGCGCGGTGGTTTTGGTTATGAATTTACTGAACGTGAGGATGGTTTTCCGGGTTTAGCTAAAACCTACAACTTAAAATTTCGTGAAAGACCAAGTACAATGAGCCTAGATTTAATTTATCGTGCCCTCACTCAAAGACTAGTCGATATGGTTGCCGGAAATTCGACTGATGGGCAAATATCAAGATTGGGTTTAGTTGTACTCGAAGATGATAAAAAATATTTTCCTCCATACGAAGCTGTGCCAATTTTTAGCCGAGAAACATTACAAAAATATCCGCAATTATCTCCAGCCATATCCCAACTAGCCGGAAAAATTACAGCAGATGAAATTCGACAATTAAATTATTTAGTTGAAGGCGAATTACGGGATGTTAAAGAAGTAGTGAGTGAGTTTCGCCAAACCAAAAACTTAAAAGGCTAACTTCAATTGTAAGATTAGGATATGCGATCATCGCCACGGAAGTTGGAACCATATTCCAGTTAGGAGAAGTCTCTCACTATTTGGGAATTAGTTCTGTTGCCAACTTGAGTGGCTGACATACAGATTGACTCGCAAGGCTATAAAACGGTGATTGACTTGATTTATGTCCTGCTCCAAAGGGGAATCAATTCGATGAATCAAAGGTACCTGGAAATCGACGCTTGAGACTTTACAAACCTTGCCCAATTAACAATAAAGCGCGGAGATAAAAGTGTGGAGATAGGAACCTAGCATATCCAAAAAACCGACCTTGATCAATTGGCGCTCCAGCATACAATTATTGTGTCAGGAAAAGCAATCTCGGCGACGTTGCTCCTGAATTCTTAGCCTCGTCACCGGCTGTCCCTGCCCATTGTGATTAAACGTGATTCAAACAGTGAACTTTAGGAGGTTAAACATATGGCACTTGTTCGTTGGCAACCCTTCCGGGAAATTGATACCCTACAACGGCAAATGAACCGCCTATTTGATGAAATTCTGCCTATTACCACGGAAACACGAGATGGTATTACCTTTGTGCCGTCAGCAGAAATCGAAGAAACACCAGATGCAATTCATCTAAAATTGGAAGTTCCAGGTATGGATGCCAAAGACTTAGATGTACAAGTTTCCGCAGAGGCAGTTAGTATTACCGGAGAACGTAAGTCGGAAAGCAAGACTGAAGAAAAAGGTATGACTCGCACCGAATTCCGCTATGGTAGGTTTGAGCGTGTAATTCCTCTATCTACTCGCATTCAAAATGATAAAGTGGAAGCTGAATACAAAGATGGTATTCTCAAACTTACTTTGCCCAAGGCAGAAGCAGAAAAAAACAAAGTAGTAAAAGTTAACTTGGGTTAATGGTTATCTAACCAAAAAAATAGCCTGAACTCGCGTAAGTAGTTTTAAATAGTTATTTGTAGATAAATAAGGGTAAATTTGGCAAAGTCAGTATTGTTTTAGAGACTACTGCCACTTACCCTTTTTTTGAAAAACTCCCTGAATATTCAGAGAATTTGATCACCTGCATTTCCGATTTAATTGGGAATGGCGCGTTAAGCTACGCTAACAGCATCCTACTTTTGCGCCTGATTTCAAAATTTCTTCCTTCGCTTAACCTGCGGGAAACTGCGGGACAGCTTACTCAACCCATCCCTGCTTATTTTACCCTCATAATTGCTTATTTCCCTGTGAATGAATCTAATTTACCTCAACCAACGCCAATTACATTGATTCCATTCATAAATGCCATTAATTTCGTATTCTGTACCGTTTTGGAAGCGAACAATACAGTTAGCAAAACTATCTTCACCATCATTAGTTTCATAAACTTGAATGACATCGCAGGGAAACCATTCGCGCTGACAAGGGCTATTATCTTGCACCCATTCCCATAATGCATTGCAAACTTCGATGCGATCGCCCACTTTTAACCGAATGACATCAAAATGATAGTGTTGGAGTCTGTCTAGCCACTGTACCCCGTAACGCTGGCGAATAAAATGCACCTCACCAGAATCTTCACCATGTAACCAATCGTTAAGTAATTGTATTTTCCAAGGTATATTCTGGGCTTCTTTGGTTTTTACATATCCCAAAAACACCTGCAATTCTTCTGAAGAAAGTTCGTGAAGTGGATTTTGCTCGTAACCATCGTCATAACCATCAAGATGAGAGATTCCTCGATTTTGCTCGACCATTTGCAGTAAAATTTGCTTTTGTTGGTCGGTGAGTGGACAACTTGCTACATCACAACGATTAAATGCTGCTTGCAGGGCTGATTCAATCTCATCTGGTGCCATAAGTTAATTAGTTACTGGGTAAAATTTGACGATGGAAATTGATGGTGAAATTTTACTGAAATTTTACTAAATATTAACGTTATTCTGATGGGAACTAACTCTACCTCTTTTGGGTTCAAAAAGCCTAAAAAATCCAATTTTTGAATATAAAGTAGGACTTTTTAGCCTCTCTCGGCATTTTTGACGAAGTCAGATTTCTCTGCAAATTTGTATCTATCCTTCTATAAAGGTTCCGAAGAGTCATCGTCGCCAAATGCTCCCCATCTGTGTCGGTTTACGCAGAGTTAAGCCGAAGAAGCGCCTTGTTCCCGCAAATGTACTTACGTTAATATTACAAAAGTGCAACACATATATCCAAATCCAAAGGAGTAATTTTCCCGGTCTTGATGGCGGTAAAATTTATCTATTGCTTGGATGTATGATGGTGTTTTATGCAGTTGCGATCGCGTAGACGCAAAGCGACTAGTCTCTCGACATCGCTTGTAGTTTTCCTGTTTACTTGCCTATTTGCTATGCTATCGTGGCTATTTAGTCCTTCAGCAATAGCGCTGACACAAATACGGCTATTTGATATTTCCTACGAGAAGTGCCCCTCCGAACTCGCACAGGGTGCGGTAACAAGCGGTGGTTCTCCAATGGTAGCAAACTGCTTTCTCGTAATTGGTAAAGCTGAAAACGGAACCAATAAATACGTCTATGATGCGGATATATTTGGACGTATATATGATGCCAATAATGATCCTGTATTACAAAACCGAACCCGTCTAGGTTCAATTCCCGAAGTTCCCCCAGGTGTCAGCAATTTTCAACTCAGAATTTCTGTAGCTGCAAATCAACCAGAACCATTGCAACTCAAACAGTTTAAAGCGGCTGGGTTTTCGGCACAAGTGCGAAAGTAAAGTTGGGAAGGAGGGATTGTTTTTATCCCCCCTTTGATAGATGACAAAAGTTAGTCTTTGTAGGATGGATACATATAACTTTGCTCATTGCCTCTCTACAACTAGCAAGATTATGGCTGGGAATTTCTCAAATCTAAGCCTAAATAATCTGAGCCAAAAGTTGCAAAACCAAAATCGCTAACATGGGTGAAAAATCCATTCCACCCAATGGGGGAATAATCGAGCGGAATATGTTTAGATAAGGGTCTGTAATTTGGCTCAGAGCCGAGAATGGTTGATTGTACCAATTTACATTTGGGAACCAAGTTAAAAGAATCCTGATTACCAATAAAGCAATGTAAATACTGAGAAATACTGACAGAGTATTAGTGAGAAAAAAAAGGGTATCGGCTTGAAAAGCAACTGGTGAGGAACTCATAGATGGTTCAACTTCCTGCGAAAATATCGACAAATCTCTTGTAATCGATTGTAAACGAGTTGATATCGTAGTGTGTGGTTAAGTTTTCCACACTTACGAACAATTCATACTATTGTTTCGGCTAGTTTGGCAATTGGGATTGGTTATTGGTTATTTAGTTATTCCTCTTGCCTTTCGCCTTGTCCCTCTTGATTCCCCACTCCCTACAATGAAGTCCGCTCGGAGGAACTAGGAGATGGAGTCCCATTCACACTACCCAACTGCTGCCTGACTTCGTCAATGGTAGCATTGAGCTGGGCAATCTTATCTTCGAGCGATCGCCTGGCAGTTTCCATGCTCTCCGTATCGCTCAATTTCATGGTACGGCGTGAATTGGGGGATTTTTTTGTTTCTGGGGGACGGCTGGCAAGTTGCTGCATTTCTTCTTCGTCGATTTCCTCGCGGCGAGTGGCGATGATTGCACCCAAAACGCCACCAACTACACTACCGACAATTGCTCCAGCTAAAAAGCCTCCAGCAAAACCATCACGTTGACTCATATCTATACCACCTTACAAAACACTGCGACTTCAGCCAAACTAAATTTATCGCCGCTATGATGCTCTAGCTGCATGGTAGCTTATGTCCCGAAGATGCGATCGCCCGCATCTCCCAATCCCGGCACGATAAATCCTTGCTCGTTTAAACCTTCATCAATACAAGCAGTGTAAATAATCAAACCAGGATAAGCTGCACTTAACTTTTGCAAAGCTGGCGGAGCAGCTACCACACTTACTATTCGTGTCAGCGTTGGGTCTATTCCCCGATGTGTCAATTCAGCCATAGCCGCCATAATCGAACCACCCGTTGCTAACATCGGATCGGTAATCAACACCCTTGTCTGGGGATCAAATTTTTCTGGGAGCTTGTTCAAGTAGCATAACGGCTCCAATGTGGCTTCATCCCGTACCAATCCCAGGTGGTAAATCGATGCTAATGGTAGCAAGCCTTGCGCCCCTTCCAGCAGTCCTAAGCCAGCCCGCAAAATCGGCACCACAGCAACCGGAACCTCTGGATTAATTAAGGTTGCTGCTGACTCCGCCAAAGGCGTTTGTATCGTCGTATCAACTGTTGGCAACCATTCTCTGGCTGCCTCATAGGTTAACCATTTCCCTAACTCCGCGATCGCGCTACGAAACAAAACGGAAGGAGTGGAAGCATCGCGAGCAACAGCTAACCAATGCTTAATTAGAGGATGGGGGGGTACATAAACACGTAGTTGTTGTAGCGTCATAGCAGCAAATCTAGCAACTCCTCATTTTATTCGGACTAAAAACTAAGAACTAAAAACAACATCATACTCTTTCCTGCGTACCCCTGACAGCTAAAAACAATACCTTCGCAGTTATCTCCAAATTATTGCCAATAATTTTCATTAGTAGTTGACATTAATTCTCAATCAAGTTATATTATTTTTCAGTGTTCTCCTCTCTTTAAGGATCGGCAGACGGGATTAGCCTCAGCAAAAGTAGGCTTGTCCCGCTTTTTATTGAGGGACTTGTCAATGAAAAATAGCTAAATGATTGCCGGGGTATTGAGAAAAGAAGTGACTTACTTAATTCTGGAAGTTCCGTTAGAAAATAAGGAAATTACGAATTCCGAATTGCAAATTTATGCCTCAATTTGACGCAATTATCATCGGTTCCGGTATCGGTGGTTTAGTCACTGCCACCCAACTGGCGACAAAAGGTGCAAAAGTTCTCGTTCTTGAACGCTATTTAATTCCCGGTGGTAGTGCTGGCTATTTTGAACGGGAAGGCTACCGTTTTGATGTGGGTGCGTCAATGATTTTTGGTTTTGGAGAACGAGGAACAACTAATTTACTCACTCGTGCTTTGGCTGCTGTTGGTGAAAATTTAGAAACAATTCCTGACAATGTACAAATTCATTACCATTTACCCAATGGATTGGAACTCAAGGTAGAACGGGATTATCAGCAATTTTTAGAAAATCTGACTGCACATTTCCCCCACGAAAAACAAGGTATTCGCAGCTTTTATGATGAATGCTGGCGAGTATTTAACTACCTTAATAGTATGGATTTGCTGTCCTTGGAAGAACCTCGCTACTTACTGCGAACATTTTTACAGCATCCTTTGTCTTGCTTGGGTTTAGCCAGATATTTACCGCTAAATGTCGGAGATATTGCCCGAAAATATATCAAAGACCCCAATTTACTTAAATTCATCGATATTGAATGTTATTGTTGGTCAGTGGTTCCAGCAGCCATGACACCAATGATTAATGCGGGAATGGTGTTTTCTGACAGGCATTATGGCGGAGTCAATTACCCCAAAGGTGGTGTCGGACAAATTGCCCAAAGGCTTGTCCAGGGCTTACAAAGATTTTGTGGTAAAATTATTTACCAATCTAGAGTGACGCAGATTTTGCTAGAAAAGGGTTGTGCTGTCGGCGTAAAGCTGGCAAATGGGGATATTTACTACGCCAGAAAAGTGGTGTCAAATGCAACACGCTGGGACACATTTGGGAAGTTACTCTCAGCACCACAAATACCAATTAATGAAAGTAAATGGCAACAAAAATATCAAAAATCTCCCAGCTTTTTAAGCTTACATATGGGAGTCAAAGCTGAAGTTTTGCCTATGGGAACAGAATGCCATCATATTTTGTTGGCAGATTGGCGCAAAATGATGGATGCAGAGGGGACAATTTTTGTCTCAATTCCCACATTACTAGACCCAGATTTAGCACCAAAAGGACATCATATTATTCATGCCTTTACCCCCCATTGGTTCGCTGATTGGCAAGGATTATCCCCAAGTGATTACCAACGCCAAAAAGAACGCATTGCCGCAGGCATAATTGAGCGTTTAGAAAAAATTTTCCCAGGTTTAGATGCAGGATTAGACTATCTGGAAATCGGAACTCCTCGTACCCATCGCCGATATTTAGGGCGAGAAGATGGTACATATGGTCCAATTCCCCGGCGAAAATTATATGGTTTACTGGGAATGCCATTTAATCGCACCGCCATCCCCGGACTTTATTGTGTGGGAGATAGCACTTTTCCGGGACAGGGTTTGAATGCTGTGGCTTTTTCGGGATTTGCCTGTGCCCATCGTATCGCCGTAGATTTGAGGTTATGATATTTTTTTAGCAAAAAAAATTGCGTAACCGAGTAAAAACTGATTTATTCTTTTGGATTAATCTGACACAATACTATAGGCAGTACACTGCTCGGTATTTACAGAACCAGAGGTGAAAAACTAATGGGGCGATTTGAGAACAATCAGTCGAGTCAGCGAGAGAATGGCGAAATTTCGCCAGATATTAGTAATGCTCAAAAGAAAATAATTGAAGAGTTACAGACTCTCCAGCAGAATGTTCTCAAGTCGTTGCAGGAGGATATCACGCAACTGCAAACCGAGAAGCATCGTTTGGCTGAAGATGTGCAAAAATTGCGATCGCAAAAAAATTATTTGCAGCAGGAACAGTTAGCAACTGAACATCAAGTTTTGTTAAGGCAGTTGGTGCAAGTTCTGGCAAATCACGTTTCGCTACAGCTACAGTCTTCCCTGGAAAAGTTGTTTGCAGATGTTGTTTTTCGCACTTCTACCAATAGTAATACGAGTAATGCTCTGTCTGCCGATGAAAGTGCCTTCACAAGTTCATTGATTACACCCGATGCCAATCTCAACCCAACCGAACATTTACTGGCTACCTTTAACGGTAAAATTCTAGCCACTTTTGAACAACTGCAAGCAGAATTAAGCAACTATCAAAGTCATGTTTCTCAGCAGCTTGCTCGCATGTATAGCGAGCAGGAACAAGGGGAAGCCATTCTCGCTGAGTTGGTATTGCGTCTGCGTCGCGAGTTAGAACAATCTACTTCTGTAAACCCGACTGCACAACTTGAGGAAGTTTCCCCATCTGCATCTCCAATTAAATCGGAGGTTGAATCTCCAATTAACCTGGAAGAAATATTTGAGATGGAAAGTAGTGTTTTTCCTCCAGAAAATGCTGTCGAAGCCGTCGAATCTACAGAAATTGTCGTTGCCCATCCCCCCAACCCAGAGGCAGCAGCAGAGGAAAATCCTTTCGTCGAAAAAACTGCAACTTCTTATCGTTTCCCCGATACTGTCATTCCCAATCCCTTAACTCGCGCTCAAATTGACGCTGAGTTAGAAACAAATGAACCAGCACAAGAGCCAAATCTCACTGCAAATCCCGTTCCCAACTACCCAACACGCGCCAGAGAAGCACAAAATCGCCGACAGCTAAATCCCCGACAAACAGCAAACTCTTCCTGGTTCACCAGTGGCTTAGTCATCGTTGTCCTATCGCTTGTCGCTTCTGCACTTTATAATGTCTCCGTAAGAGCCATGTTTTTTCCGAAATCCCAAATTTTAGGGGTTTTCGACGTACAGCAACTAATATCTCCAACTATTGGAAATTGTTTGTTAATTTTAATGCTGAGAATGCTAGTAGTTGTACCGTTAATGCTAGTATTAGCGCCGATAATGCATTCTGGTATTTGGCTTGATATCAAGGCGTTGAGCGACTCACTAAGTCGTCGAAGCAGACGACAAAATCGACAATCATCCAATAATCCGACACAAAATATTACCAAACCATTACTGATACTTGCCGTCACCAGTGGATTTTTCTTATTTTTATCCCAGTTGCTAATTTACCTTGCCATTGGACAGGTAGCAACTGGAGTTGCGATCGCACTTTTCTTTATTTATCCTATCGCCAGTGGCTTCTTAGCTTGGTTACTATTCAAAAGCGAACGCCAAGAACCTCCGACATTATTTAGAATAAGTGCGATCGCTTGTATCTGTTTTGGTGAGTTACTAATTTTTAGCAGTGGGGGAAATGGGAATATAGCTGCTGGGGGAACTACGGCAATCATGTCAGGCATCTCCTTCGCCATTTATATTATCCTTACCCGTATCTGTGCCGCTAAAATCCATCCCGTCACATTTACCTTACTTAATTTCACCACGATGCTGGTGTTCTGTTTCATCGGCTTGATTTTACCTTTACCTAGTAACCTAGGCGTACAAATAAATAACACAAACCTAATAGAATTGATTTTAAGCGCCTTTATTTTAGGTGTACTGACATTATTTGGATATATTCTCAATCACCTGGGTGTGCGTAAATTTGGAGCCAATCGTTCAGCAATTATTGGCGCTACATTACCAGCAATGACAGTAATTTTTGCTGGTTTAATTATCCAAGAAAGTCTGCCCATGCTTCAGGTAATCGCAGTATTGATTGTGACATTAGGAGCCGTAGCCTTGAACTTAGAAAAAATTCGCGATCGCTTGAAAACCCAGAGAAATAATTAAGAGAAACACTTAGGTGATTTGCGAAAAAGAAATTACCCAGCCTACAAATACTAAGGTGAAACTTAAAAACGGTGAAAAGAAAGGCATAGTAATCACATGAGGATTTTGAGCATTGACCGAATGCTGGGACTAAATTGTGATGTAACTGTTACAAAGTCATGAATGAGAATCAAGTAGAGAGACTTGCCCTAATGTATACAGATTTTACCAAATAACAAATTAGGCATAAAATCCTCTAATCTTATCTGTGAAGGCAATTTACAAAATTAAGACTTGGTATATTTACAAGAAAATACTGATAAATTTTTGCTCAAGACTACCAATAATAACCATGTTTAACGCATAATATATTATCTCAAGTGAACACATTGCCTTCAGTCGGGTGTATACTACTTACTTTCATATAACTGAAAACTTGTAAACGTGCTATTCATCTGTCTGTAATATGAGTAACGACATCGATCTGATCAAACGTTTAGGCCCCAGTGCAATGGATCAGATCATGCTTTATCTGGCTTTTAGTGCCATGCGGACGAGTGGGCACAGGCATGGGGCGTTTCTAGATGCAGCCGCAACCGCAGCCAAATGCGCTATTTACATGACTTACTTGGAACAGGGGCAAAACCTGCGAATGACAGGGCACCTACACCACCTGGAACCAAAGCGCGTCAAAGCGATTGTCGAGGAGGTAAGACAAGCACTAACTGAGGGGAAATTGTTGAAGATGCTGGGTTCACAGGAACCACGCTATCTGATTCAATTACCCTATGTGTGGATGGAAAAATATCCTTGGCGACCAGGGCGTTCTCGAATTCCGGGAACCAGTTTAACTAGCGAAGAAAAGAAGCAAATCGAGCAGAAATTGCCCGAAAATCTACCCGACGCTCAGTTAATCAGTTCTTTTGAATTTTTAGAATTGATTGAGTTTTTGCACAAGCGATCGCAAGAAGATTTGCCATTGCAGCACCACATGTTGCTGAGTGAAGCCCTAGCCGAACATATCAAACGTCGTTTACTCTACTCCGGTACTGTCACGCGGATTGATTCGCCTTGGGGAATGCCTTTCTACGCCTTGACTCGCCCTTACTATGCACCTGCGGACGACCAAGAACGTACATACATCATGGTAGAAGACACCGCTCGGTATTTTCGGATGATGCGTGACTGGGCAGAACGTCGTCCCAATGCCATGCGTGTTTTGGAGGAATTAGATATTCCCACCGAAAAGATGCAGCAAGCAATGACAGAATTGGATGAGATTATCCGGGCTTGGGCTGATAAATATCACCAAGAGGATGGTATGCCGATGATTTTACAAATGGTTTTTGGCAAGAAAGAAGACTAAGTAATCAAGTTAAATTTAACCATTAGCTTGACATTAGTTCCCAATAGAAAACTATAACTAACTTTATATATCTAGCCCGAATCCAGCCACGGATTCGGGTTTTGCACTGGAAATTCAATACTACTTGCTGCCGCGAAAAAATTAAAAGTTGAAAAAGCACAATCCTTGTTTGATTAGCATGGGAAGCATTTCCCGTCGTGCTGCTTAATTTCTTTGAGGCACAGGGGCTGGTTGAGGTTGAGGTTGAGGTTTAAGAGGAGTAGTCTCGAAAGTCCGGTTAAATTCGTTTGTGGGCTGGCTAGGAGTTTCAACTGGAGTCTGATTAGCTGGGATAAATGGAGGTAACAAACCCCCTAACTTATCGCTGCCATCGATACAAGTATCCATCGCTTGAAGTGCGGAAAAATCAACCTCACTCCGCAAACCAACTACACATTGAGCAAAACGCACAGGTAATAAACTGCGATTACAGTAGTTTAAAATTGATGGGTCAAAAGCTTCTTTTTTACTCGCGCTAATCCCAACCACACAAGTTCCCAAGTCCTCAGGACGACGAGCCAAACGACAAGAAGGCAAAATGTCAGCAGCAGCTATTTGAGTTTGTTTTTGAATCCGAGTGACGCAGGTGGAAAATTCCCGTGGACGTAATACCTGAGCGCAAGCTTGGGAAGCGTCTTCTGCATTGATTCCTAAGCGTAACAACCTGCCAGCACAGGCACGGTAGTCATTACTCCAATAACTAACTTGGGCGATCGCAGGTAATGACGGTAATGTTAAAGTCATTCCTAAACACCCACTTATTCCGAAAACTACACCAATAACACTTGTATATTTAACTTTTCTCAACATTTTTAATATCTCCAGACACCACAGTAATGCTACCGCATCTTTCATGAGTTATTGGGAGTTATTAGTCAATGGTTCATTTGTCTGAATATCGAGTCTGGTAAGTCAGTTATTATGAGTTTTTCCTCGCGTCCCTCTATCTCCCCATCCCCGCGTCAGTTTTATCCCTCGTATTCAGGCGGACATGATATTACCAGTAGGAGCAAAGGATTGAAAATTTGAAATTGAAAATTTGAAATTCCCCATTAACAATTACCAATTAACATATATAATTAAATGTCTGAGTCAAATTTAAACAGGACTAAAGTAGGAAAACCATGTCCCGATACAGAGGACCCCGCTTAAGAATAACCCGTCGTCTAGGTGAATTACCCGGATTAAGTCGTAAAAGCGCTCGTCGTGCTTATGCTCCCGGACAGCACGGTCAGAACCGCAAGAAGCGTTCTGAATATGCTATCCGTTTGGAAGAAAAACAAAAACTTCGTTTCAATTATGGTGTCAGTGAGAAACAGTTACTACGCTACGTTCGTAAAGCACGTCGTGTAACTGGTTCAACCGGACAAGTGCTATTGCAATTATTAGAAATGCGGTTAGACAATACCGTTTTCCGTTTGGGAATGGCTCCCACCATCCCTGCTGCGCGTCAATTGGTTAACCACGGTCACGTTTTGATTAACGGTCGTGAGGTCAATATTGCTAGTTATCAATGTCGTCCCGGAGACCAAATTGCGGTGCGTAATAACGATCGCTCGAAAAAACTAGTTGAAGCAAACTTGCAGTACCCCGGTTTGGCAAACATTCCTAGCCACTTAGAGTTTGATAAAAATAAACTCGAAGGTAAGGTGAATGGTGTGGTTGAACGTGAATGGGTAGCACTACAAATTAATGAGCTATTGGTTGTTGAGTATTACTCACGTCAAGCTTAAGAAAGTGTTGAGTGTTGATTAGTGAGTATTCTTAACTCATAATTCACAACTCATCACTGCTAATTTAATTATTTTTATCCTCCAATTTGCGACATGGTGCGGCTGTAATTCCCTGTCGTAGTCCCGGAGTAACGCTGTTTAAAATTAATCTCAGATTTTACCGTCAATAATTCTTGTAACTGCTCTCGCAATGTGGTCATACTGACTCCTTGGCGCAGAGCAGTTTTTAAGTCTATTTGCCCTGTTTCATTCAATAAACAAGGACGCAACCAACCATCGGCACTCAAACGCACACGGTTACATTTGTCACAAAAACATTCCGACATTTGACTAATAAATCCTAAAGTGCCTTGTGCCCCAGGAATTTTAAAGATATCCGCAGGACCATTTCCACACACTTCTGCTTCTGTTAATCCCCAGCGATCGCGAATTTGTTGCCGTATTTCTGCGGATGCTATCCAACCTTTGCCAGTAAATAATTCACTGTTGCCAATCGGCATAAATTCAATAAAGCGAACGTGCCATTTTTTGTGGATAGTTAATGCCGCTAAATCTAAAATTTCACAGTCATTAATCCCAGGAATCACGACTACATTTAACTTTAAAGGGTCAAATCCAACCTGGTAAGCTGTTTGAATCCCATCCCAAACATTTTGCCATTGGGAACGTCCCCGATGATCAATCTTTTTATTCCCAATAATTTGATTAAAGGTGTCAGAATCGAGGGAATCTAAACTAATATTAATTCGCCGCAAACCTGCATTGTAGAGATTCTGTGCTACTGGTGCCAGTAAAAATCCATTGGTTGTCATTGAGATGTCTTGGGTTTCTGGAAGTGAAGCCATAGCCTCAACTAATTCCACTAAACCAGGACGCAATAACGGTTCACCTCCAGTTAAACGGAAGCGAGTAAAGCCGACGGGAATAAAGACTTCTTGGATGAGGGTAAGTAATTCTTGGTTCGTTAAGAGATTTTGTTTGAGTATGTAATCTAACTCCGTACCTTCCGGCATACAGTATTGGCAACGGAAGTTACAACGGTCAATCAAGCTGATTCTTAAATAATCTACTTGGTTCATTTTTGGCGATCGCTATGATATTCTTCGCTTTCACGAAGTTGAATTTTTGTCAAGATATCAATATTGGCTCTTGATACAATTTTAGTGTGCAATCAGAAAAAATACTGGCAATATCATGGGAAATGCGATCGTCTGGAATTGCTATTATTAATTTTTATCTTTCTTCTTTTGCTTATTTTTCTTGTGAGAAGTTTTTTCTGTTTCCGTCAATGCGCCATTAATTAATCCATTAAAACCATATACTTGACGACTTCCCACCAAAGGGATTAAAACTACTTCTTTTTCATCACCAGGTTCAAATCTTACGGCAGTTCCCGCAGGTATATCTAAGCGCATTCCTCGTGCTTTGTCTCTCTCAAAATGCAATGATGGATTAACTTCAAAAAAGTGAAAGTGAGAACCTACTTGAATTGGTCTATCTCCTGTATTCGCGATTTTTAAACTTATAGTAGTGCGTCCTACATTGAGTTCAATTTCGCCTGCTTGAGTAATAATTTCACCTGGAATCATAAATTTAGCTGAGTAATTACTGAAAATTAAAGAATAATTGAATGATTAAATATCATGCCTGAATTCGCAAATTTTGATTGTTGTCATTAACTTTTTGAAAAAGTTACTGAATAGGATTATGTACAGTTACTAATTTAGTCCCATCAGGAAAAGTCGCTTCCACCTGGACATCATGAATCATTTCCGGTACGCCTTCCATGACATCATCCCGATTTAATAAAGTAGTACCATAACTCATGAGTTCTGCAACTGTTCTTCCATCTCTTGCACCTTCCAAAATCGCAGCAGAAATAAAAGCCACAGCTTCAGGATAATTTAATTTTAAACCTCTTTCCTTGCGTCTCTCTGCCAATAAAGCAGCAGTAAAAATTAATAACTTGTCTTTTTCCTGCGGCGTAAGTTGCATTATTTAATCCTTTAAACCTAATCCTTTAAACTTAACCCTTAAAACCGAACCCTTTAAAACAATTCGCAATTCGCAATACTCGCTCCGCGAGAAGCTAAAGCTACGCAATTCGCAATACTCGCTCCGCGAGAAGCAAGCTACGCAATTCGCAATTGCGTTTTGTGACGGGGATTTTACCCCAACACAAAACAAGCTGTCTGTAGAGACAGGGGAATTAAACCCCAGGCTTTGTTAAATTTGCCAAACTCTTGGTATGCAATCAGAACGTCCTAAAAAAGATTGACGTACTAAATGCCAGACACTAATAAACCAGTGTCGCACTTCAGTGGTGGAGTTCCCCCGATATCTACACAAAAATCCATGTTCTAATCGTGTAACACCTGTTTCACCTACTCCTGTCCATAAACAACGTGCTTGTGTGATAATGTCGGGCGATACAGGATTGCCAATATAGACTAGAGTAGCTGCGATCGCATTTCCTGCCAACCCGTGAGGACTGTGAAATACTTCTTCGTTACCGGGTATCCATTGTCTATCTATCCATAATGGTTTACCTTCCTGGGAAATCGTGGTGTGGCTGCGCCAGTCCCCTTGTAAAAACTTTTCACCTCTGGCACTGCGTCCAAACCTAGTTATTTCCCAACCAATAAATGTACTACTTTTAGCTAATTCTATTTCTGTATCTTGGCGATAAATTGCACCGTCAAATACAATTGTTTCTTGTGGTAAATATTCTAAACAACCACCGCTACAGACTTTTATCTGAATATTTTGCTGTGCTTGCAAGCCGTTACTACGATAAATTTTGCTGGCTGCGGCTGTAGTGATTAATGCTTGCGAATCCTCTTGCAAACAAAAACTAGAAGATAATTTGTCTCCTCCCACAATCCCGCCAGCAGTATGTAAAATGACGCTATGGCAAATCGATTTTCCTTCTGGATAAAATGGACGTTGGATATTGAGTGGGGCTTGATGGTGGCTATAAATTAGTTGTGTTTTATTCTGACGATACCCATAGATTAAATTTAGTTTGCCGTGCCAGTTCTTGGATGCTTGTATTGTTTCCAGATAGTCAGAAGACATGTTATACCAATTCTCCAAAATAAATTAACAGATGGTGACGCGGAGATGGAGAGACACGGAGATTTATGTGATGTGTTGCCAGATTGTGGAGAAACAATATTAGCGATGCAGAGAGTATATGCTTAGTTTTCCCTACATCTTGTCACATGTGCGTGATAATTAATATTTTTTATAATATTTGTTCCTGGGGCAAATTTTCATCTTGCCTTTGTATTGATGCTAAATACTTATTCGGTAATAATGATGGTGGGATAATGGAAAATCCTGATTAATCCACTGGAAACCATATGAAAAACTTTTTATTAACCTGGATAGGAACCGCGATCGCTTTAATTATAACTGCGAATATTGTTCCTGGATTTTTTGTTACAAGCTTTGTTGCGGCTTTAGTTGCTGCGATTGTGATTGGTTTGGTAAATGCGATCGTGCGCCCAATTTTAGGAATTTTAGCATTTCCGATCACCTTAATCACCTTCGGTTTATTTTCATTTGTCCTCAATGCAATAGCATTGATGATTGCTAGTGCTTTGACTCCTGCCTATGGTTTTAGAATTGACGGCTTCATTGCTGCTCTTCTCGGTTCAATTGTACTATCTATTGTTTCTAGCGTTATTAATCATTTTGTCCGCATCGTGGACTAGTGGTTTGCCTGCTTCTTAGAATCCATATTGTTGATAACCAAGACTTGGGAGATGTTGGGGATTCTACCCCAACATCTCCTATGGGGAGAATGTTCTTCCGTATAACTTCTCATTCCAACTCCAAGATATATTATTGTTTGGCAATCGCAACTGCAACTGTCACATTACCTTGAAGTTTTGAATTTACAGAAGAAAATTTTTGTTTAGGAATTAGAAGATAATTCATTGACTTTTCTAGGTTACTTCTGTAGTTAAGTGAATGATCAAAATAATTTTCCTGATTTGCTGGGAATATGTTCTTTCCGGCATTTTCTATTTCTTGATGCAACTGTACATGAAAAGAATCATAACTAGCAAGAATTGCCGCAGCTTCAGCAACACTAAAAGTTTCCATTTGAGCAGCAACAAATTGTGAAGGATTCGGTACGATAATATTTTGTAAAAGCTGCGATGAGAATAATTTTAATAATAAATTATGGGTTTGACAAAATTGAATTAAACCAATTTCTGACACCTTACTATCGACAGTAGCAATACCAACGATCGCACTTTCTAATAATCCATGTTCTCGAAAAATTTGAGCGATCGCAAACTCAATCAATTCCTGTGAAGTACCTCTTGTACAGCCAATACCAACCCACAATTTATAAATGTAATCCACCGGAGTTACTACTTATTTTTCCGAAATATATTCATAATTTTATCACGCCATAAAGCTGGACTATCTTCAGGGCGATATGTGGTATTGAAGATGGATAGCAATAACGGAAAACCGCCAACTTTTGCACTCATTAATAAATGAAGTGCCAGAGCTAAAATTATGACAGCCCAAGCAATTAAATGCAATGCATAAGCAACATGATTAAAATCACCTAGCGGTAGCCAATTTTCATCTTGAAATTTACCGGAAATAACTGAAAATAGTGCCGCTACAATCATTAAAGTATTAGTAATTCTTTGCAATGCGTACCACCAAATAGGTGTGCCAAAATTACTGATTTGTTGAAAAGTATCTGCTTGTACTAAACGCTTTCTACCCGCTTGCCAACAATAAATTAAAAATAAAGGTAAGGCGACATAAACAATAAAAAAGCCAAATGTACCGTGAATATCAATTAAACTACGATTTCTTGTAGTAATAGATAAAGCGCCAAACCTCCCATCCCAACTGTCATAAACCAAAAAGCCTGTAATTGCCGCACCAATAATTAATAATGCATTAATTCCATGAAGCAAGCGTAATAAAAATGGTTGGTATGGTTGAGAACGAGGCATAACTTTATTTAGCCTAACTTTGATAAAGTACATTGATTCAAAAAACCACATCCTATGAATCTAGGTATTATGAATACAAATATTACAAATACCAATATTACAAATATGGATATGTGGAGTTTTTACTTGTACTTAGTGTAGCAACTTATCAGGATAGTCAATAGGTTATGCTAGTTAAAAATATTGATTGCAGGTTGTGTCCTTGGAGAATATTAGGTAGAGACATTATAGATAACGTCTCTACAATATTTTGGGGATTTGAGGCAGATTCTATAGATATAATTGGGAATGAAATCAGCAGAAATCAGAACTGCATCAATGATTGAAAGCGTTCATCTTGGCGGATAATGTCAAATTCCGAACAGGATTGGATAATTTTGATGTATTTTTCAGGACAAAGACTAATTGCTTGACGTAAATTTTCAATTGCCCGATCGCAATTATTTAATAGTACATAACAACGGGCAAGATTGTAGCAAACAATATCACTATTGGGCACTAATTCCAAGGCTTGAGTATAAGCAAAAATCGCATTCTCGTAGTTTTTCAGTTGTTCCCAAGCAACAGCTTGATGGAACCAAGCTCGATGATATTGTGGTTGAATTTTCAGAACCCGTTCAAAACTCAGAATGGCTTTTTTGTAGTTGCCCCATTCATTTAAATTGATACCTCGATAATACCAAGCTAAAATATTTTTAGGATTAAATTCGATGGCGCGATCGTAACTATTTAACGCATCTTCATAACGTCCTAATTGTTTCAACGCATTTCCCCGGTTGTACCATGCCCAGTAAGCATCCGGTTGTAATTTTAAAGTCCGCTCAAAGCTTTTAATGGCTTTCTCATGCTGCCCTAAATCGCATAAAGTCAAACCACGATTGTGCCAAGCCGTTGCCGCATTGGGATTAAACTCGATTGCCCGCTCAAAACTATTAAGCGCTTCCTCATAAAGCTCCAGTTTGCCAAGAGCGATAGCCCGGTTGTGCCAAACCCAACAATCATCCTGCTTTAACAGTAACATTTCATCAAAGCAAGCGATCGCCAAAGCGTGTTTTCCTAAAGAACCCAGTGCAAAACCTTTCTGAAACATAGCTTCGGGGTATTCTGGCTTACATCTTAGCGCTTTATCGAAACTTGCGATCGCAGCTTCAAATTTTTCTACCTTGTTACGACGCAATCCTTGCTGAAAGAAAAATTCTGCCTCTAGATTTAGAGTAAGCTTAAATGAATTTGGCATCATACCTTAGGAGGATTTTTTCAATTCACATTCCCAAAACAATACCATGACTTCATAGTTAAATTTCTATTAGTCAATAAAAATGCAGAGGTTGGACTAGATAGTTACAATCCAATGTTCTCTGTATGGTAATCATAAGCATTTCCAGGGAATAATATATACAGCTTTTGTAACAAGTCACTTTTTTCATCGATTACCAGTTGTGTTTCGATTACATTCAAAATAATTTATTTTATGCAGGAAAATACTTGCCACAATTCAAAACCACTTCAAAACATCACAGAATCCGAATTATTGGTGAATAATCCCCAAATTTTCCAAGCTATTTGGGCAGCGATGGATTGTGGGATTTATATTTTGGATGTTGTCGAAGCTGGTACTGATTTCCGGTTTGTTGGTTTTAATCCTGCATTTACACGTATGATTCCTGTAGCAATGGAAACTTTGCTTGGAAAAACCCATGCAGAATTATTCCCCGATGAAATCACCAAAATATATTGTCAACGTTATGCTGAGTGCTTTATATCAGGACAGAATATTCGTTTTCAAGAACAATTTTGTGTTAATGGTAAGATTACTTTCCTGGCGGTGACAGTTGCACCTTTAATAGATAAAACTCCAATCCAGCAACTGGTCGCTACAGTTACGTATAGTAGTGAACCAAATATTAGTGAATCAAATATTAGTGAAGTATGTTCACCAAATCCGCAATCACTATTTCAAGTTTTACTCGATAATTCACCTCCAATTATTGACATTAAAGATAACCCTCCAATTATTTCTCCAAAAGCACAAATACCTCAGGCAGATGCGATTCATACATATTTAAATTCAAAATTAAATTTGCAATCAAATTTGCAATCAAATCTGCAATCAAATTTACCATCAAATTTAAGATTTTCCCTCCCAGAAACAATTGGCAATAATCCTCACATCATTAATAGTCAAGATATTAAAGAACATCAAATTTTAGAACAACTACGTGCAGAAGCTGAAAAAGCCCTACAAGCGACTGAAGAACGTTTGCAAACAGTAATTAGTTCTGCTCCTTTAATTTTATATGCACTCAATTGCCAGGGAATATTTACCTTTTCTGATGGTAAAGCTTTGGAGGTATTGGGTTTAAAACCAGGGCAAGTAGTTGGATTATCTGTTTATGAACTATATCAAGACTACCCGGAATTGTTAGATAATATTCGACAGGTTTTAAGTGGTCATGAGTTAACTTGTACTACTGAAACTCTAGGAATTACTTTCGAGCAACATCTTGTGCCTCAACGGGATGAATCAGGTAAGATAATTGGTTTAATTGGAGTTGCACTTGATATTAGCAAACGTCAAGCAGCAGAAATAAAATTACAAGAACAAGAAGAATTTTTACGTACAGTATTTGAAGGTGCAGATAACCCAATTGTCGTAGTCGATATTCACGATGATGGAGAAGTTTACTATAGTGCTTGGAATAGTTCCACGGAAAGAGTTACAGGCTTAAAAAGAACGGAAGTAATTGGCAAAACACTCAAGCAAGTACATGGTGAAATTGAAAGTTTAGCAATGTACAAAAGAGTGACAGAATGCTTACGAACTGGGAAAACAATTTTCGATGAAGAATGCTTAACTTTTAACAGCCAGGTACTTTGGAGTGCAATTACTGTTAGCCCTGTACAAAATAATGATGGTAAAATTCATCGAATTGTTGTCACAACATTGAATATTACTCAGCGTAAACTGATTGAGACTCAATTACAAAAACAAACTGAAGAATTGCAACAAGCCCTGACAGAACTTCAACACGCTCAAGCACAACTTGTTCAAAGTGAAAAAATGTCATCTTTAGGACAACTGGTTGCAGGAGTCGCTCACGAAATCAATAACCCCGTCAGTTTCATCTATAGTAATTTAGAACCAGCAGCAGAATACATCAAAAATTTATTTAACTTACTACAACTTTATCAAGAATATTATCCCAAACCAGTTGCACCAATCCAAGATGAAATTGAAGCAATTGATTTAGAATTTATAGTTCAAGATTTACCAAAATTACTCTCATCAATGAAAATGGGTGCAAATAGAATTAAACAAATTGTTCTCTCTCTTCGCACTTTTTCCAGGATGGATGAAGCTGAATATAAAACAGTGAATATCCATCAAGGAATTGATAGCACTTTGGTAATCTTAGAACATCGGCTCCGAGAAACTAGTTATAGACAACGAATTAATATAATCAAAGAATATGGCAACTTACCAGAAGTTGAGTGCTATGCAGGTCAATTAAATCAAGTATTTATGAATATTTTGAGTAATGCGATCGATGCTTTGGAGGAAAGAATTAGTAATCAAAATATCATCAAAGAAGAAGAGAAAAATTTTATGCCGACAATTTGGATTCAAACTCAAATAATTAATCCAGAAAATATCAATTCAGAAAATATCAATTTAGAAAATATTAATTCAGAACATAATAATCCAGTAAATCCCTCTAATCTTGCCCCAATTATGATTCGGATTGCTGATAATGGTTTCGGGGTTCCAGAATCAGTTCAAAAGCGGCTATTTGACCCATTTTATACAACCAAAGCAGTTGGTAAAGGTACTGGTATGGGTTTATCGATTAGCTATCAAATTATTACCGAAAAACATGGCGGACAATTAAAATGTATTTCCTCTCCCGGTAAAGGAGCAGAATTTATCATTACAATTCCCCACAAACAAAGTAAAGTCACCCATGCTTAACTAAAACCTGTTGATTCTGACTCCGAAATTATGCTAATTTTTGTCAAAATGTAATTAGAGAACATTTATCGAGCAATAATTACCCATGACAACAGCGACTTGGAACGGTGCAGTATTAGCAGAAAGCAATAATACAGTAGTTGTTGAAGGCAATCATTACTTCCCTGCTGAAGCAATTAACAAGCAATACTTCAAAGACAGCGACACCCACACCACTTGTCCTTGGAAGGGAGTGGCTAGCTATTACAGTATTGAAGTAGATGGACAAGTCAACAAAGATGCAGCTTGGTATTATCCCAATACCAAAGAAAAAGCAAAACAGATTGAAGGTTATGTCGCCTTTTGGCGCGGTGTCAAAGTCGAAGCGTAAAAGGACGGAAAATTTAGGTACTTGAAAACAGGGGAATATCTCACATATTCCTTTATTTTCTTCTTTTCCCACTCACTCTCACTCTCTCACTCTCCGCATCTATTACTTACCCACACCAGCGAGGGGAAAAATAATATCCTCCAAAGCTCGTAATAATTCTTGTTCGTTATAGGGTTTTGAGAAATAGGCACGCGCCCCCAATTGTATTGCTAGCTGTCGATGCTTATCACTACTACGTGATGTCAACATAGCAACAGGTATAGCCTTAAAATCATTATTAGATTTAACGCGACCTAAAAATCCATAACCATCAATCCGAGGCATTTCGATATCACAAATCACCGCTTGCACTCTTAAACCAGCTTGCAGTTTTTCCATTGCATCTTGCCCATCTTTGGCTTGTTCGACTAAATAACCAGCCTTTTCCAAAGTTAAAGCTAGGAAACGGCGCACATTAATCGAGTCATCAACAATCAAAATAGTACCTTTTTGATTTCTGGGCGAGGATTCTGGTTTTTCCTCTGGGGGTGTCAGAAAAGCTGTCTTCAAGCGCGTGGAAGATAGTTGTTGTTTCTGAGGATTCGCTTCGTTAGTGGAATTTGGCGAAGTCATCGCACGGCTTATCGCATATAATAATTCCCCGACATTCACCAATGGAACAACACGTCCATCACCAAGAATCGTACAATTATTAAAGCCCGCAGGTAGAGGAATATTCCCCTCAACCAAACGAATTGCAACTTCCTGTTCTCCCCAAGTTCTTTCCACTGAGATTGCCACAGGCTGATTTTTATCCTGGAAAATTAACACCGATTCGGCATTAATTGCCGGTGCTGTTTCCAAATTCGGGTTATCTTGACGAGGGCAGTTAAATTCTAAATATCTACCCAAGCGTATTAATGGCAACATATTTCCTTGCCAATTTAGGAATTCGCCATTCGCCATTGTCACTACAAGTTCCTCTTGCAGCAAGAAGATTTCCTCGACAACATCGGTTGGAAATGCCAGTAACATACGATTGCTTTCTACTAGCAGGACTCTTGCCACAGATAGCGTAAATGGTACAGATAGGATGAATGTTGTTCCTTGACCAAGTTGAGTATCAACTTTGACATCTCCGCGAACTTGCTTGAGGTTATTACGGACAACATCCATGCCGACACCACGACCGGAAAGAGCTGTAACTTGGTTAGAGGTACTAAAACCCGGTTCAAAAATTAATGAGAGTAATTCTTCATCATTGGCTTGGGAAAGCAAAGCTGCATCCAACCCCATCTCTAGAGCGCGATCGCGAATTTTTTCGAGGGAAATTCCTCGTCCGTCATCACGCAGGCTAATAATTGTGCGGTTTCCAATGTGGGTAGCTTTAATTTCAATGGTTCCCTGTTCGGGTTTTCCGGCTGCGATTCTGGCGCTTGGTTCTTCGATGCCGTGGTCGAAGGCATTCCGCACTAAGTGCATTAATGGGTCGTGAAGTAATTCTAAGATACTGCGTTCGATCAGGGTGTTACCACCTTCGATTTTGAGTTGGACGTTTTTGCCATATTCGATACATAGGTCGCGTAAAGCCCGGGGAAAACGGTCAACTACATCTGCCAAGGGACGCATCCGGACTTGGGTGAGTTTGCGTTGGAGTTGTTTGGAGGTTTTATTGAGTTTGCGGGAAATATTGTCGGTGTCATCAAGACTAATTTGCAGGTCTGTGGTGACTTCTTGTACCTGGACAATGGTTTCCATTACTTCCTGTGACAATAGGTTGAGTTCGTTGTATCTATCCATTTCCAAGATATCGAAGCGGTGATTGATACCAGGAATTTCGTTCCCATGACTGATTTCTAATTCGCGATCGCTATAATCGCTATAATCGCCATAATTAAGATTGAGATGATTTTCAGTAGAACTGTGATTATGATTTTCCAAAGCAGTAATGCTTTGAGTCGCAATTTTATCGTAGGCAGTACGCAGATGTTGATTTTCTCGATCTAATACTTGCACCCGTTGGTTCAGGTTGCGAACAAGTTTGCGTAAGCGTTCGAGTTGCAAGTTTAAACCATTGCGCTGGATAATTAATTCGCCAAATAAATCATTGATTTGTTCAAGTTGCTTGCTGGGAACCCGGACTGTATTTTCTTGAGAATCCCGTTCCTTGGGTTTTTCTGCTGGTTCCGCATTAGCTGCGGCGAACTGGCTAAATAAGTAATTGCTGTCTTTAATCTCAAAAGCAGCAACAGGCTCAGATAATTCAACTTCGGCAAACTCCAGATTATTCGCACTTTCTTCCGCAAAAGCAGCTTCCAAAGCTTCAAAATCAGCATTTAATACTTCATCATCAATCCAATTTGCCACAACTTCAGTGACACCATTTGCCGCTAGGTGATTTATTTGTGGTTCTGGTTGAGTCAACTCGGCTGCCGTTGCCATCTCCTCACTTGTGGTAGTCGTGAGTGGTAAATTGGCAATATCAAGCTCCACAGGTAAACTGTCCAATTGGTTAGTTAATACTAAAGCTTGCGATCGCCTCCAAGCATCAAGGGCTGCACGAGCAATTCTATCAACATGAACAGGATCAGCATATGCTAAATGGTGAGTTATAGATTCGCACAGACGGCTAAAAGATTCCAACTGTAACATCTCACCCAATCCACCCAACTCCGCAGCCATAATACTCACTTCTTCCTTCAGACTGCTAGCTGGCTGATGATTAAGCAAAATCGACTGCAATCGTTGCAAAGAAGCTTCAACTTCCGATTCAAACAGTAACGGGACAATATCTTGACCCTCTTCGGATGTCAACATTGTACTGGCATCTTCCGGGTTGGGGTCGCCCAAACGCTGGTGTAGTTCATCAAATACCGGATAGCAAAAAGTCGCTAACCATTCATCCTCCAAAACATTACCTTCCGAATGCAGTGCGACAATTTGACGCAACCAATCAACACTAGCTAAAAGTAAACTCTGCAATTCGGTGTCAATTTCCAACGAATTTCGCTTAGTTTTCAAAACTTTAAACGAATCTTCGATTCGGTGTGCTAAATCGCTGAGAGCGCGAAAACCCATCATGGCTGCACCACCCTTAATCGAGTGGGCAGCTCGCAGTGCTGCATTGATTTTATCTATTTCAATCCCGTGGGTTGTATCGATGTCGAGTAAAACCCCTTCCAAGGTGTTTAGATAGTCTGTCGCTTCTTCCAGAAACTGCATCTGGATTTCATGTTCTTTGTCCTGTGACATGGTTTAGCCCCTCAGCCATTAGTTATTTGTTATGCGTTGGTGTTATTCGTTGTTTGTTTTTCGTTCGATAAATTAGGACTTCTCCCATTTACCCATTTGCTTGGAAATGCGAACCTATTTGAGGAATGTGGGTGGGTATTGGCAAACAATATGACTTAGTGATTAATAATTACTAGTTAAGAGTTAATAGTAACTAACAGTAAGAACTAAAAACTACAAACTAATTAACATGTGTGGCTAAGTTGGACAAGTTAACCTGTAGTTGAGACATAATCATCACCATAAACCTTGCTACATGCCCAATACCCCCTGTCCCCACCAAGCACTCAATAACCACTACCAATAACCAACAAACAACTAACTGACTTTGAACGTACCCACAGTTGCTTGTAGTTGTTGAGACATTACAACAGTTTCCTGTAATGATTCCGAGACATAGCGTGAAGACTCACTAGTACGTTGAGCGATCGCAGCAATTTCCTTCATCAAATTACTCACAGTTTGCGAAGTTTCTACCTGTGATGTCGTCGCATTTGAGATTGATTGCACTAAAGTATCAATTTGACGGGACACTTCCAAAATTTGTCCTAAACTTGACTTCGCATCTTCAACAATCCTGGTTCCTTCGACAACTTGAGTTGTTCCTAACTCCATAGCTTGCACCACCTCTGTAGTTTCACGCTGAATATTTTCGACAATTTGTTCAATTTCCTTGGTTGCCGCCGCCGAACGTGCTGCGAGTTCTCCCACTTCCTCTGCCACAACCACAAAGCCCTGTCCTTCTTCCCCTGCACGGGCGGCTTCAATGCCAGCATTAATCGCCAGTAAGTTAGTTTGCATCGAAATCTGGTTAATTAGTGCTACTACCCGCGAAATTTGCTGTGTAGACTCACCCAGGCGTTTAACTTTTTTGGCAGTTTCCCCCACAGTTTCCCGCAAATTCAAGATGTTTTGCACCGTCATATCCATCGCCTGTCCACTTTTTACCGCCGTGGTTCGGGCTGTATTTGCCACAGTCGCCGCTTGTTGAGCATTTTCCGCCACCAATTGGATTGAGAATGTCATCTTATCCACTGCATCAAGGGTGAGGTTGATTTCTGCGGCTTGTTGGAGTGCTTCATTTGCCAATGTACTAATGGCTCCGGAGTTCTCACCAATTGCCGAGTTGACTTTGGTTGCTGTATCCTTCACCTGTGTGACAATATCACGCAAGCTCTCCACAATGGAATTGAAAAAGTCGGCAACTGTACCAATTTCACCCGCAGTTACATCTGCCCGCACCGTTAAATCTCCACTGGCAGCCCCTTCAACCTCAGTTAGTAGTTCCAACAGTTGCATTTGCAGCGCTTCTTTTTGTTGACGCTCGTCTTCGCTACTTTTTTCTGCCACCATCCGACCTTTTTCCACAACTTCTAACAGTTGCGCTTGTTCGAGGGCGTAACCAATTTGAATCGCCAACTGTTTGAATAAATCAATATCTGCCAAATCCCACTGGCGAGGAGCATCGCATTGATGGGCGACAATCAAACCAAATAGTTGTTCTTGTTTGATAATAGGGGCAATCAAATTTGCTTTGACTGCAAATTTTTCCAGCATTTTGATGTAACAAGCTGCATTCTTCAAAGCCGGGTCTTTGTAAATATCATTTATTACCCGTACTCTGCCGTTTTTATAGCTGTGGACGTGACGTTCCCGGAAGCAAGGATCGTCAATTTCCACATTCGCCATTCTCGGAAAACCTGCCACCACTGATTCGGCGATTACCTTACCATCCCAATTATGGGGATTAAATTGATAGTAAATTACTCGGTCGGTGTTGATTGCTTGACGGGTTTCTCGGACTGCCGTCGCTAATATTTCATCGGCTTTGAGGCTTTTACGAATCCGTAGGGTAATTTCTGTCAGGTTTTTGGCACGTGTGGCATCGAGTGCTTGCTTTTGGAGAAGTTGCTGCAATTGTGATGCCATTTGGTTGATATTAGTGCCTAATTCCCCTAATTCATCACTACGTTCAACTTCTAAGCGTGTATTCAGTTCGCCTTTGCCAAGTCGTGACACCGCAGATGTGGCATTTAATATTGGCTCTGTGGCGCGTTTTGCTAGCAGGTAAGCAATCCCCGCAACGATGATTGCTGCCAATCCAGTAAATAGTGTATTCACAAAAAACAACTGCTGCATGGCGACAAATGCTGTTGTTTTATCTGTCGCTAAAATCGCTTGCCATTTTAAATCTGGCAACCCATCTAGACTTCGCGATACATAACTAACTAATTGTTTCTGATTATTAATTTTATCCGTCGTGACAAAAGTACCAGCTTTATTTGTCATCGATTGCCGATCTAAGCCAGGAAAATCGCTATTTGCCTCCCGACCAATATGTTGTTTTTCCGTTGACAAAAAGAATTTACCACTAGCATCAATTAAGTGATATTCTCTACCAACATCAGAATAGTTAGCAACAATATTTTCTAAGGATTTAACAGGTATACGTGCCTTGACAACAGCAACTACTTCTCCTGTCAGGCTATCTTTGATTGTTGTTGCAGTGAAAATACTTAGTTGCTTTGTGTCTGAAGATACAACTGGCTGACTAATAATGGGACGGTCAGCTTTTAAAGCCTGTTGAAAATAATCACGATCGCTATGATTTGAGAGTGGTTCACCTTGTGATTGTGTTAAAACATCTCCATTGAGATTAAAGACAGCAATACTGTCGTAGATTTTAGAGCTAGAAATAAATTGATCTAAAATGGCTTGTTTTTCTTGTGGAGTTGCACTTTCACGAATACGACGGTTGGAAAACAGTGGTAAGTCTGCCAAAATCTGAATGTCGCTATACCGTTCCATCATAAAACGGTTCACCTTATCAGCAAAGCCATTAGTCTCAGCTTGTTGAATTTGCGTAATCTTTTTTTCTATAGATTGACTGGCGATGACATAGGACAAAGTACCCAGCCCCAAAACTGGAAGAGTACCAATAGCGATCGCCAGAATTGTTGCTTTTGTACGTAAGCTCAAATGCTTGAATGGCGAAGCTAACGATTGATAAATACTGGCAGTGGCGGGTTCGCTGGCGATCGCTGGGGGATGGGAATATACAACTATATTGCTATGATTACTATTATTACTTTTGACGATTGTTTCAGCATTCTGTACCTTCAAAGATGCTTCTTCGCGATCGTTACTACTCTGAGTAGCATCTGTTTTATTCAACATAAAATAATTCCCCTAGATTAAGCGAATGACAAGTTAGTAAACGACAACACAAACAACCTGGACAAATCCTTAATAAAATCATTTATTTTTAGCCAACGTTAAAAGTCACCCTAATGCCTAATCCTTAGTCCCTATTTTTAAGCCCCATGCAAAACCGAAGAATTGATAATTGCTTGTGCATCCAACACTAATAAGGTTTCTTTTTGCTGCACTACACACCCCCGTAGATAAGGAACCAAACTAGAAGCAACCTGCCCTATCGGAGAACGAACTTCATCGGGCATAAACTTTGTTGTCCCAAGAATTTCGCCAACAACTAAACCTAATAACAAAGACTCAACTCGCACGATAATTATGCTGTATTGCCTCAGTCGAGGTTCTAAAGACTCTAAATTCAGCATTCTGGGCAAATCTACAGTCCAAACAATACGACTACGCCAATTCATTAATCCCAAAATACAAGCTGGCATACTTGGCATGGAAGTTATGGACTCAACAGGTACAACAATTGCTTCCTGTGTATACCGCATCGATAACACCGCAGTCGTTTGTCTATTGATCTGAAATTTTAGATAACCATCACTTAAGTGACTGAGATTTTGTGTATTTGCCAGCGCAATTTGAGAACTATCCATAAAAGCTACATTGCCAATGATTTAATCGCACGTACTAACTGTTCACGGGTATAAGGCTTGGTGATGTAAGCATCAGCACCTTGTCGCATTGCCCACAAACGGTCAATTTCCTGATTTTTAGAACTACAAACAATAATGGGTACTTTCTCAGTCGCCGGATTGCGTTTTAGCGCCCGACACAATTCAAAACCACTCATTTCTGGCATCACCACATCAGTCACTACCACATCAAACTTTTGCTCCATTGCTGTTTGCAGTGCTTCTTTAGCTCCAGTGACTGGGATAACGTTAAAACCACTTTCCTGGAGATAATGGCTCATTAACTCTAATTCACTGGGAGAATCTTCTACAATTAAAATTGTGCTTAACAATGTCAGAGTCATTCTTCTATTCCCTCAATAATCGTTAATTAAAGTTGTCTGCTAAAAGGGATGATTTTATTGGCACAACTCCCAAAACTACAGCCAATTACCCATCAAAAACAAGTACACTAACTAATATATTTAAATATCATTTTCAATAATTCCGCTTGAGTAAAGGGTTTAGTTAAATAACCTGAAGACCTCACCATTTTTGCCTTTGCTCTGTCAATAAATCCAGTTCGACCCGTCACCATAATAATTGGCGTATCTTTAAATATTGAATGTCTCCTTAATAAGGAACACAACTCATATCCATCTAAATTTGGCATTTCCACATCCAATAAAATTAAATCTGGTTTGTGGCGGAGAATTTGCATTAATGCTTTTACCGGATCATTAATCATCACCACTGCAAAATTGCTTTCATCCAGAAAGTGCTTGATCGAATTTAAAACAGTCGGACTATCATCTATACATGCAACTGTATAAACTTTTTTAAATTGCTGTGACTGGGGAACTTCTAGATTATTACCGACCGAATTAAATCCAATACTGCTAGATACTTGCTGTGGTAAATGTTGTAATGAACTTGATGACACCTCCACACCTTCGGGAGTCGTAGCCCCTGGAGAATATAATGATTCCTGCTCTTTGCTAGTTGTAGCAGCAATCGAAACTGAGGAAGATGAGTTATAGCGGCTTCGTAGGTGTCGCTGACAATATTCAACTAACACCCTTAAATCTAAATGACAAAACTTTGGTAATTCATCCAAAGCCGTTTCGCGCTGAAATTCATAACTTCCTTCCTTCAATACCAAAAAGGACTCTAATACTTCCTTCGCTAATTCTTCAATTAAATTACTAGCCTGTGCAGAGGTAATGTAGTTACGGTTAACTAACCAGCAGATAGCTTGATAATCTGCCTGGACAATAGATTGGTTATCATGCTTTCCTTCAAACAACAATCGCATTTGCGTCCGGGTGGAACCGCTTAGTGCTGGTATTTGTTTGCTCAAACGCTCAAGATGAGCATCAAGCCAATCAAACAACTGATTGGAATATGAGGCGTAAGTCAACTTACCTTCCTCAAGATAAAGTGACCAAGAAATGACTCCGGTCAAAACTTTTAAGCAACCAGTGGCACGGCGACTTGTTAATTGTGCCAATAACGATAGTGGGTGTAACTTTTGAAAAACCCTGTAGCTATCGAGTGGAGTTGTACTCATTTTGTCTTTTACCTAAACTTCATCCGTAGGTATAACCGAAATTTTTTGACAATAACTTCAGTTGCTCTTAACTCAAGCAATTTAATCATTTTTTGTAAGTTTATATACAACAAACAATACTAATTGAATTGCTATAACTGAGTCATATCAGTATTTGTTAGTAATTGCGAACTCCTGATGAATGTTCTATTTGTAATCAATATACTTGCTTATACTGAGATTACCAAAGATTTCGAGGCTGATGCTGAAAAAAGTATGAAGACTAAATGAAGGCATTTTGTTGAGTTTCAATATTATGTTACATCCTCCAATACGCTTCGGTTAAGCAAAAATGGCTATTGGCGGTTAGCTTTTAGAATCAATTGCGTATAGATGATTAAGTCTTATTTTTACCCTTTTCCTCCCTAACCGAACTGTATTGTTACATCCTCCACAAAAATAGTATTATCAGTAGTAGACATCATTTTGATGCTAAGTATTAATACTTAGTTTGTCTTTAATTTGATAATGCCATTGAACAAATTATACCCTTGTAGATAAGTTAAGTATTGCTACCTGTATACTTTTATTTTTTAAAGCCTTAATTACCCCGTCACACATAAGTAGTAGGTTTAATTATTTTTCAGCAAATATTAATTGAGAAGAATTTATCTTGGTTTTGTTGAAGAGAAAATTGAGTAATATTTAATACTAATTGCTTTTGTTAAAATCTGTTGTGAGAGAATGAAAAGATACTTTTAGCAGGGAACGAAGAGTCTCAAAGAGTTGTAGAGGTCGTTATAGAAGTAACTAACTGCGATCGCACGGAGTTAGCCATATTTTTACTAATACTAAATGTTTTTATTACTACTTTTATATATTTAAGTGTATTTGATTTGACTTAGTAAATAACTAGGTCAGTCTATGCATAATTTTGATCAACCATAAGTTAAAGTTAAAAGCCAGCTTTCTCAAGAAGCTGGCTTTTTGCAAAGTTGATTATTTAAGTTTTTAAATGCGGATGAAAGGACTTGAACCTTCACACCTTACGATACTAGAACCTAAATCTAGCGCGTCTGCCAATTCCGCCACATCCGCATAGACTTAGAGCATAGCAAATTATTACAGTTTTGGGAAGGGGTAAAATCAAATGTCATTTCTCCGAGTCAATCTCAACCCGTAAATTTTAGCTTGGGGAACCACTAGATAATTCATCTGGGCGAAGCTGTAGCGCCATTCAGCATTACATAAGATACGAAGGAAGAATACAGAGTTTAGACTAGCAGAGAGATTTTGATGTTTTTTAACCATCATGTCGCCTGCTGGCATCAGTTCACTTAAAAGATGTATTTTTATTTTTGAGAAAATTAATATACATTAGGAACCAGGTTTTTGTTGCAAAATAATTAGCTGTCGGTAGATTTTCTTTTGCAAACCTTCATTGCTTTGTAAATCAACAGTTATTCTATTAAAACGGTCGATACTTAAACCATTATTTTCGACTATTTGTTGTGAGTCTTTACAATACCTGATAGCAATATCTTTAGCTTTGCCAGGAAGGGCATTAAAGCTATTAGAATCATTACAAATTATTTTGGGTACTTCAGTATTTCCAATAATTTTCTTAATCTCTTCAAATGCTTGCTGTCTGGGTAACTCCATTGCGAGTACCGCTTTAGCATAATTTACTATTTCCGTAGCATTTACATTTTGGTTTTGAGCCTGAGCTTGAGAATTAAACATTACTGTTCCCACAAGTAGGCTAGCTGCGGTAAAGCTACTTAATACAAGAGAACTGCGAAGCATTTGATTAAATTTGAATGACAAAGAACAGTGTAATTTCAGCATTATCATGTGAAAGAAAAACTACAGTACGTATATCGTAATCACCATGAATTATTTTGTGAGTCAGAAGTTCCACAGTGGGAAATATATATCAAATATGTAACTTATTTTTAGCTTCGCTGACATACTTGACAAAGTTGAATAACTTTGGTTTGTAGTGTAGGTAATTCGGGCGCACCTTGCTTTAAACTTACTTCTAATTCTAATAATAGGGGAAGAGTCGAGATTAATTTTGTGAGTGACAGTGATTTTATTTCCTGTTGGAGAAAATAAATTCGCTTGGGGTTTCCAATCTCAGCTGCTTTTGCTATCTCTTGGGGATTTTTCTCGCCACTTTCAACCATCATTTTTACCCATAACCAAGTACGGAATTGTCCAATCAATGTTGCAACTATGCGTAAACTTGGCTCCGATGCACCCAGAAGTTCGGCAACTAAAGTTAAAGCTTTAGCAGTGTCTCCGGTTCTGATTGCTGTGGCTAATTGCAGACTATTTTGAGTTGTATTTCTAACTAGCTGCTGAATAACTTCTACATCTTGCGGTTTGTTGCTACCCTGAGCGTAAAGACGTATTTTTTCTAACTCATTATATAGTAGTCTGGTATCGTTGCCGACTGCATCCGCCAACATCTCTGCGCTTTGGGGAGTAATTTTGACTTCAACTGCTGCGGCTGCTTGATTAACTGCCCGTATTAAAGCATCTTTATCCCATGGGGAAATTAGGGGAAAAGTATTTATTTGGGCAAATTGTTTAAGTAATTTTGTGGATTTGAGACGTTCGTCGGGTTTGTTGGCAAACGTTAATAATAAATATGAAGATTCGGGAATTACTGGCAAGGTGCGCTGTAATTCTGCTAACACGTTATCGGGACATTTTTGGCAAATATCTGTGTTAGTAAGCCATACCAAACGTCCACCAGCGCCAAAAGGTGGTGTCATGGCTTGGTTTAAAGCTTCAATAATGGCATTTGGTTGTTCGGGAGTGAAGGACGTATAGTTAAAGCTGTTCCAAAGTGGATCGAGAATTCGATCGCGCAATTGCACAACTGCTTTTTCCAAGGCATAATTATCTTCGCCCCAATATATGTAAATTGGCATGAAGGGTTAATGGTTGGTGGTGATTGAGTGGAACTGTGTGGCTGAGAAAAAAGTCTATTCAGGGCATGGTTTCCCGATTACAATATTTACCCATCTGCGTATTGTAGAAAATACCAGATGTCGCGATCGCTATCTTTGATTTTGATAACTGCAATATAGTTCCAACAAAAGATTAAGTTCAACAAAAAATTAAAATTTATTGACTCTTAACCAGGGAACATACCCAAAACATGATGAAATTCAGTGAAATTATTGAGAAAATTGGCGATAATGCCAGCAAAAACAGTCTCATCTCCAATCAAGGGCTAAATCCTGATATTTCTGGAGTTGCATCGATAGATGATGCCGGCAAGGGCAATATTAGTTATGTCGAAGGCACAAAGTTTGCTGCCTTTGTCCACAAAACTAATGCTAGTGCTTTAATCTTGCCCAATAATGAGACTCTGCAAGCACAAGCAAGTGAGCGTGGTATTGCCTGGATTGCTACTAGAGAACCGAAATTCATGTTTGCTCAAGTAGTCGCTATCTTTTACCAACCTTGGCAACCAAAACCAGAAATTCACCCGACGGCGGTAATTCATCCGACTGCAAAAATTGGTACAGATGTCTCCATTGGCGCACATGTTGTCATTCAGCCTCATGTCGAGATTGGTAATAATGTTGTCATTCATCCCAATGTTGTCATTTACCCGGATGTTAAAATTGGCGATCGCACAATTCTCCATGCTAACTGTACCATTCATGAACGGACGCAAATCGGTAACGATTGTACAATTCATAGCGGTGCTGTGATTGGTGCGGAGGGATTTGGTTTTGTGCCGACGGCGACAGGCTGGTTAAAAATGCAACAATCTGGATGTACAATTTTAGAAGATAATGTGGAAGTTGGCTGTAATTCTGCAATTGACCGTCCGGCTGTAGGTGAAACCCGCATTGGCAAAAGTACAATTATTGACAATTTAGTACAGGTTGGTCACGGTTGCAAAATTGGTTTTGGTTGTGCATTGGCGGGACAAGTTGGTTTGGCAGGTGGTGTTGAAGTCGGTAATCGGGCAATCTTGGGAGGGCAAACTGGAGTCGCCAACGAAGTAAAAATTGGAGAAGGTGCGATCGCGGCAGCAAAAGCTGGGATATTAGGAAATATAGAACCAGGAGAAGTTGTCTGTGGAAGTCCAGCAATGCCCCACAAACAATTTCTCAAAGTGTCGGCAATTTTAAGACGCTTACCAGAAATGTATCAAAGTCTTAAACAACTACAAAAATCATAAATTCAAGAATAGGGATTTCCCAGTAATTAAACATTCACTTTTTGTTGGGTGTGTTAGGTATAAGGTGTAACACACCGTCATTTCTTTTTCAGCCACTCAGTAGACGCGGAGAAATTAGAATTGAGAAATTCCTCCTATCCCTGTGTCACATCAAGTTTCGACGAATTAGTGATGATTAATTTCTTTCCACGTCCGCCTATCTCACCATCTCCGCGTCTTATCACCCCATCCCCACCATGTTCCCCATTCTCCCCAAACAAACAGCTTGTACCTACACCCGTGATGGAGTACGCTTAGATGCTGATGTCTACCGTCCCGATGTCAAAGGTGATTTTCCCGTATTACTAATGCGTCAACCATATGGGAGAAACATTGCCTCAACTGTCGTTTATGCCCATCCCAGTTGGTACGCTGCACATGGCTACATTGTCGTGATTCAAGACGTGCGTGGTAGGGGTACTTCAGAAGGTGCATTTCAGCTATTTGCCCATGAAATTGCCGATGGTGAAGATAGCGTTAACTGGGCTGCTAATTTACCAGGTAGTAACGGTAATGTCGGTATGTACGGGTTTTCTTATCAAGGAATGACGCAAATATATGCCGCAATCGCCAAACCACCTGCCCTCAAAACCATCTGTCCTGCGATGATTGGCTATGATTTATACAGTGATTGGGCATATGAGGGTAATGCATTCTGCCTACAAACCAACCTCGCATGGGCACTGCAATTAGCAACGGAAACCGCCAGACTAGGAAAAAATGACAAAGCCTATGGGGCACTATCGGCAGCAGCCCGTAATTTACCTTTGCATGATGAGACTCCCAATTATCCCGAAGTTCTCAAGTTGTTTGCGCCAGAATCTTACTACCACGACTGGATAAAATATCCCCAAAATACCCAAGCAGATAATTACTGGCAAAAACTTTCACCAAAAACCTATCTGCAAAATGTTGACTTACCGATGTTTCATATCGGTGGCTGGTTTGATACCTACCTGCGGGGAACGCTGAATTTATATCAAAATATGGCATCTCGTAGTCAATTCCACCAGCAGCTACTAGTTGCACCTTGGGCACATATTCCTTGGGGTCGAAAAGTCGGGGCTGGGGACTTTGGTGTCAATGCCATTAGTCCGGTAGATAAAATGCAAATATCTTGGTTTAACCAATTTCTCAAAGGGGAAAATACAGGCTTGCTCGATTTGGCTCCTGTTTGGTTATTTGAAATGGGGAGTAATATTTGGCATAATTATAGTAGCCTACCAAAAGCATTTCAAAAATCATACTTTTTGTCAAGCACTGGATTAGCAGGAATATGTGAAGACTCAGGAAGTCTGCTGGAAAATCCAGAATCGATCGCAAATACATTTGATGTGATTGTCCATGACCCTTGGCGACCTGTACCTTCATTAGGTGGACATGCGGGAATCCCGGCTGGTGTATTTGAACGCAGTCATATTGATATTCGGGCGGATGTTTTGACTTATACTAGCGAACCATTAGAACAAGACTTACATTTAACAGGTAGCATAATTGTCGAAATATCTTGCTTTGCTGACAAACCGAGCTTTGACTTATCAGCCATATTTTCCGAAGTAAAACCAGATGGGCAAGTCTATAATGTGACACAAGGATATCGTAATTATCAGGATGGCATGAATGAAAGCACACGCAAAATAGAACTACAGCCAACATGCATACGAATTGCCCAAGGAAATTGCTTACGCTTAAGTTTGAGTGCAGCCTGTTTCCCCGCATATGCGATGAATGCGGGAACAGAAGAGGATATTAGCCAGCAAAAATTAATGAATTCAGAAATTATTACGATTACAGTAAATAGTAGTAATTCGCGCATTTTGCTACCTGTAGTCGCGATCACAGAATAATTTCTGGGTTAATTTCTGCAAAAGTATAGGTATAAAATAATTCCAACTTTGGGAATAATAAATATAACGACATGAGGATGGAGAATTGTCAGAGGAACGTGCATACTGGTTAGCTTGGTCACAGATATCGGGAATTGGTCCAGTATTGCTGCAACGCTTACATCAATATTTTGGTTCGCTACAAACTGCATGGGAAGCAAATGCACAGGAATTTGGCGCAATTGATGGCTTTGGCTGGCAAACTATTCAAAAAGTCGCCAATCAGCGCACCATTTTCCAGAAAAACCATCTGCACCCAGAAAACTTCCTGACACAGCACCTAATTCAAAATCCCCATTTCTGGACACCTACAGATAGCCAATACCCACGTTTACTGTTGGAAACAGCTAGTCCTCCCGCAGTTCTATATTATCGTGGTGAAGTAGAACTCCCAGAAAATCTCGGACAAATACCCCTCGTTGGTATAGTTGGAACTCGCCAACCAAGTGAATACGGAATTAAATGGACAAGAAAAATCAGTACCGTGTTAGCAAAAAATGGCTTTACAGTTGTTTCCGGTTTAGCAGAAGGAATAGACACTGAAAGTCATACAGCAACATTACAAGGTGGAGGACGTACCATTGCCATCTTAGGTACTGGTGTTGATGTTGTTTATCCTGCCAAAAACCAAAAACTTTATCAAGAAATCCTCAAGCAAGGATTAGTCATCAGTGAATATTCTAGCAAAACACCACCAGACCGCGCCCATTTTCCTCGCCGCAACCGCATTATTGCCGGTTTATGTCGTGCGGTGCTAGTCATGGAAGCACCTGAAAAATCCGGTGCATTAATCACAGCAGACTACGCGAATGAATTTGGACGGGATGTTTACACCTTACCTGCAAGAATAGACGATATGCGATCGCAAGGTTGTTTAAAATTACTAACCCAAGGTGCCACACCAATCCTCAAAGAGCTTGACGAACTCTTAAAAATGCTGGGCGCAATCCCTCAACTTGATTTTGTACCCGAACCGGAAGTTGCACCACAGATTCCCCCAGACTTAGCACCCGAATTACAACAAGTTATTGCTATACTTTCATCCACATCATTACCTTTTGATACCATAGTTAACCAAACTGGAATAGAACCGGGATTAGTTTCCAGTGCTTTATTACAATTGGAACTCATGGGATTAGTTTCCCAACAGCCGGGAATGCGCTATCAACGTATTTGATAATGCCAACAACTCATTTCCTGCAATCAGGAATGGGAATTTAATAACTGTAATTCTGAACGAATATGAAATGGTGTGTTATGTGCGCTAATGTATTCGCGTAAAAATAAATTGAACAAGTAGTATGGAGAGGAGTTTCCGGGGAGATGTTCTTCACGTAAAACTCCGGGGAATCTTACAAACCTTTGGTAAATAGGAAGCGAGACGCTTGCACTACTTATTTTTACATGATTCCCAACAGCAACCTACCATTGCTTTAACTTAATATTAACTTTTTAATGGCGATCGCCACAATCCATCGTTATTGTATCAAAAAATATTTAAATTTCGTTAAAGCTATTCTTCCTGCGTATCTTTACTCAAGTCAATGTAAAAAAAATAAGATACAACAGTAATCTCACATACTTAGTATTTAGAAACTCAGATAATTTATTAGTCGCTCTCAAGATAGTTGACTAATTATACATATTAGATGACTAAATTCATCTTTAAAAAAAAGTAAATTAATCAGGAATTCATGAGTAAATTCATGAATATGAATATATTGCTATATGCAAGAAATATACGTTATTGATTCTATTTTCACAAGTAGATAACTTTATGCTAAAAATTTTTATTAATAATTCTTTGATGAATATAGTGGGGATAATCGCCTTATCATTTCCACTGACATTATATATGCCGAAAACTTCTATTTCACAAATAGATATAAAACCAGAAAATCCTCGCCAACAGACTAATAGTTTTATCACAATTAAAGCAGTTGGAGATATTGTTCTGGGAACAAATTATCCTGACTATCGTCTCCCTGGAAATCCTCGTGAACTATTTCCCACACCTGTACGTAATCTCCTCCAAGGAGCAGATATTTTATTTGGAAATTATGAAAGTACCTTAACTAAGCATCCTCACAGTTCCAAAGATGTGAGCAAAGGAATGGTATTTGCATTTCGTTCTCCTCCAGAATACGCAAAATTATTGTCCCAAGTTGGTTTTAACATCATGAGTGTGGCAAATAACCATGCAATGGATTTTGGTTCAGTAGGTTTTGAAGACACGATTAAAAATATCAATTCGGTAGGTGTTAAAGCCATCGGTGAAAAAAATAAAATCGTATATTCTCAAGTAAATAATATTCCTGTTGCCTGGATTGGATTTTGCTTTTACAACTATTGTAATCAAGTGCAAGATATTCAAAAAGCCACAGCACTAGTAAAACAGGCGAAAAAAAATGCCCAAATAGTAATTCTTTCTATGCATATTGGTGGAGAAGGTAAAGATGCTCTTCATGTTCGCGATCGCACTGAATTTTTCTATGGTGAAAATCGTGGTAATTCCTTACGTTTTTCTCGCGCAATGATAGATGCAGGTGCAGATTTGATTTTGGGTCATGGACCTCATGTACCCAGGGCAATGGAAGTATATAAAGGTAAACTTATCGCTTATTCCTTAGGAAATTTTTTAGGATATAAAACATTTTCCACAATTGGTGAGAAAGGTAATTCTTTGATTTTAGAAGCTAAGTTAAATCAAGATGGTGATTTTGTTTCCGGTAAGATTACTTCGCTGCGACTCAATAAACAAGGTATACCCCAAGTCGATAAATCTCATCAAACTAGTAAACTAGTCAACTTCTTAACTAAGAATAATTTTCCTAATGGCAAATTGACTATTACTCCTCAGGGTGAAGTAATAGTCAAGAAAAAATAAAGAGAAATATCCAAATTAGAATTAATCCAGTGCCATTCTAACCAGGTAAATTCATAGCAATAAACTGATGTACAGCTAAATTATATAAGTCAAAAACGCAAAATAATTGTAGTGCGGAGAGGAGTTTCCGGGGAGATATTCTTCACGGAAAACTCCGGGGACGGAAAGCCCGCGTCTCATATACTAACCAAAACGTCCTTCAATATAATCTGCTGTTTGTTGTTTTACAGGATTATTAAAAATAATGTTTGTGTAGTCAAACTCAACCAACTCACCCAGGTACATAAAGCCTGTAAAGTCGGACACACGAGCAGCTTGTTGCATATTGTGGGTGACAATGAGAATTGTCACTTGCTCTTTGAGTTCACCAATCAACTCTTCAATACTACCTGTAGCAATCGGGTCAAGGGCAGATGTCGGTTCGTCAAACAATACAATTTCCGGGTCTGTAGCCAAGGCGCGGGCAATACATAAACGTTGCTGCTGCCCTCCGGAAAGGGATGTACCTGGCTCTTGCAAACGGTCTTTAACTTCATTCCATAAAGCTGCCCCACGCAAGGCTGTTTCAACTTTCTCATCAATCACTCTTTTTTTCCTTTCTCCCCTAACCCGTAGCCCATAGGCTACATTCTCATAAATTGATTTGGGGAAAGGGTTAGGTCTTTGGAAAACCATACTAATCCGCATCCGCACTTCAATGGGGTCTACCTTAGGACTGAGGAGATTGACAGCATCAGGTTCTAGGGCAATTTCTCCTTTGTACTTGTTTCCAGGGTAGAGGTCATGCATCCGATTAAAGCAGCGTAGCAGAGTTGTTTTCCCACAGCCAGAAGGACCAATCAATGCCGTCACTTTTTTTTCGTAGACGGGCATCATAATATCCTTCAGGGCATGTACTTTACCACCATAATAAAAATTTAGGTAGTTAACCTCAGCTTTCAAGGAAAATTGTTTGGATGATTCTTTCACTTCTACCATTTGATCTTTTTCCGTAAACGATAGCGAAGATAAATTGCTACACCATTCATCATCAAAGTCATGAACACAAGCACAAGACCCGCAGCAGCAGCAGCAACCTGAAATTCTTCCTGAGGACGATCAGTCCAATTGAACATTTGGATCGGTAAAACTGTGTAAGGGTCAAACAAATGAGTTGGCAAGAAAGCAATAAAAGCAACCGCACCAACCACAATCAGGGGAGCTGTTTCGCCAAATCCTCGCGCTAGTGCAACAATGATTCCCGTCAGAATTGTGCCGAAAGCATAGGGAAGAACATGATCCCAAACGGTTTGCCATTTAGAAGCACCACAAGCATAGGCTGCTTCGCGGATACTACTAGGAATCGCCCGAATTGCTTCGCGGGTGGCAACAATGATTACTGGCAGCACTAAAAGCGCCAACGTCAAACCAGCAGCGATAACACTACGGTCTAGTTTTAAGCCGTAGACAAATAAACCCAAACCTAAAAGACCATAAATAATCGAGGGTATTCCAGCTAAATTGGCTACATTAATCTCGATTAAGTCAGTAAACCAGTTTTTGTAGGCATATTCTTCCAGATAAATACCTGCGGCAATTCCCAGGGGAATCGCGGCTGCCGCAGTCACTAAAATTACAATTGTACTTCCGACCCAAGCCGCATAAATTCCCGCCTCTAAGGGGTCACTACTGGGAAATGAAGTCAAAAATTGTAAATTGAGCCGGGGTAAACCATCAAGAAATAAATCAACTATCAGTGCTAGTAAGGTACCGATCGCAATCAGCATACATAGCAAACCGATAAGGCTAAAAATCTGGTCTGATAGCTTGTTGCGGGCAATGGTTTGGCGAATTTGTTGAATATTTTGACCTGTCATATTAATAGACTTCCCGATAGCGCTTGGTCAGGAAATGACCAATAATATTGAATACTAAAGTCATTAACAGCAAAGTTAAACCAACTGCAAAAATAGTTTGATACTCCAAGCTACCGTAAGGAATATCACCTTTACTTACTGAAACAATATAAGCAGTCATAGTTTGCGATGGCTCCATCGGATTCCAAGTGAGGTTAGGTTGTCCACCAGCTGCGATCGCAACTACCATTGTCTCACCAATTGCACGGGAAATTCCCAAAATATAAGCCGCAGATATCCCAGAAATCGCCGATGGTAATATAACTCGCACTGCCGTTTGGAAGCGGGTAGCACCTGTAGCATAGGAAGCCTCCCGCAAATAATCAGGAACTGAGCGCATCGCATCTTCGGAAAGGGAACTAACGTAAGGAATAACCATTATCCCCATCACCATCCCCGCACTCAACATATTTGAGTAGGGTAAATCGGGTAAAAATTGTTGTAACAGGGGTGTGACAAACAGCAGGGCAAAATAGCCATAAACCACAGTTGGAACACCAGCCAACAATTCCAAAGTTGGTTTGACTATTTCTCGCACTGCCACATGAGCAAATTCGCTCAGGTAAATTGCTGCAATGGTTCCCAGGGGTATGGCTACACACAATGCCACAAAAGTTGTCACCAAAGTCCCAGATACCAAAGTAATAATCCCAAAGTGCTTTTCTTCAAACAAAGGAGTCCACTGGGTGTCTGTTAAAAAATCCCAGACAGATACTTCCTTGAAGAATGAGGCAGACTCGTACAGCAAGATAGAGATAATTCCTACCGTAGTGACGATGGAAGAAAAAGCTGCAAGAAATAAGATCGACTCTATTACCTTTTCTCGCAAGTTTCGCAATACTTTGGGGGATAGCCCTGTCAGTTGAGATTGTTTTGCTAATGTTTTAGTCACTACTCTCCCTTTTGATGTAAATGGTTAGTAAGTAGGAAGGTGCAATTAAATATAAAACCTCTGTAGGATGGGTTAGCGCAGCGTAACCCATGTAGAATAGGACTTTGATGCGTTACGACTATGCCTAATACCATTTCACGAAAAATCTGATACAGATGTAAATCCTGAAAGCTTTGCTGCATCTAAGTTTTTTAATTGCGTTAGCGAAGCTCTTCCGAAGGAAGCATTGCGACTTGCGAATTGTGAATTGGTATAACACATCCTACCTTTGATTAAACCTGGCTACTTATCTGAAGTTTTGATTTCAGAAAAAAACCACAGCAGATGCATCCTCGTATCTAATGAGATAGAAGAAGATTGCTGTGATTTTTGATTAGCTCATAGCCAAAATATAATGCACCCATCACGTTTAATCTTTGACTTTAGTCTTTGGGTGTTGCTAGCAATTCGTTAACTTTCACGCCAATTTTTTCTTTACCGCCAAATACGGAACCCGTTTTTTTCTGGTTGAAACGAGCCAAGACTGAGTTATAAACATTACCAGGTAGAGCTACGTACTTAACTTTTTTGTTGATGGCAGCACCATTTTTCAGGTAATACTGAACAAATTGCTGAACTGCTGGATTACTAGCAGACTTAGCGTTGACATATATAAAGATAGGACGAGATAGAGGGGTGTATTTACCACTTTTAATGGTAGCTTCAGAAGGCTGTACGCCGTTAATAGCTACAGCTTGGAGCTTGTTCTTATTTTCTTCGTAGTAAGCATAACCGAAGTAAGAGATGGCACCCTTATCGCGGAGAACCCCATTTACTAGTACGTTGTCATCTTCAGAAGCTGTGAAATCACCACGACTAGATTTAGACTTACCATTAACTGCTTCAGTGAAGTAGTCGAAGGTTCCAGAAGCAGTTCCAGGAGCAAACAGTCTGATGGGAAGATTGGGAAAACCAGAACGGATTTGATTCCAGTTGGTAATTTTTCCCTGTGCTGTGGGTTCCCACATTTTCTTGAGTTCTGCAACGGTTAGGTTTTTAGCCCAAGTATTTTGCTTGTTGATCACAACTGTCAAACCATCGTAAGCTACAGGAAGCTCAATATATTTGATACCAGCTTTTCTACACTCGTCAATCTCTTTTTGCAGAATGGGACGAGAAGCGTTGGAAATATCAGTTTCCCCACGACAGAATTTTTTGAAACCACCACCAGTTCCAGAAACACCAACGGTAACACGAGCTTTACCACCAGTGGCTTTGGTAAATCCTTCTGCTGCGGCTTCAGTCAAGGGGAAAACTGTGCTAGAACCGTCAACTTTGACTACACTTTGGGAATAAACCGCAGGTATTGCTACAGCTAGAGTAGCTACCGCAGTCAAAGCGCCTAATACCATCGGGGCTTGACGATTAGATTTGATATTCATCTTCATCTTCTAAATGCTCCTCACTTTGGGGTGGCAGGTAAATTTCTCATGATTCCAATCTCAATCAGAATCAGCTTAATACTTGGTAATAAATTATTGTGTTCACCAATCTAAATGACGTGGTGTTGTCGCTGAATGTGAGGCTCTTATTCCTCAAGAATTGTCGTAAACCATACCAACCAAAGTATATTTATTGATGTTTAAGCCCTAATTATCTTTTTTAAGAGAAAAATCATATTTTTGAACAAGACATTGTGGAAAGTACGCTAATAAAAATTTAACTAATACAATATAAAAATAATAGTTGCTATTACTTTCATCTCTAAATACTTGAAAATACTCAAATAAATATAATACTTAAACAAATCATAAAATGCTCTAAAATAGCAGTTTGGCAGGAATAATTTCTAGTTTTTGCTAGAGAAAAATATACATTTATCATGACCAGAATCAAAATTAATCAGATTTTTTTGACAGTACATCTCTGATTAATTAGTATTAATCTCTAAAAAAGATGCAAAATAAACTGCCTGAAAATATATTGATGACCAGATATATCATATTGATTAATATTTCTTTCATGATTCTTTTCACTGCAACGCAGTTGCAAAAAACAATTATTGTCAGTATTTAATCTAATTCTCAAGCTAGGTGTATGTTGTAATACTGAATTCAGAGTTAAAAAAGTAACGTATCTTCCCACGTTAGTTAGTTCCGATAACTTAGAGATAGAAAATTTTGTGCCGATTTTTTAGTGAAGGCTGTGTTGATGTAATAATTAGTATCTGCAACTCAATTTCAAATCGAAATCATTGTTGGTGTTCTCGGAGTGGTAATTGATATGACTGATGTGACAAAACAAATAAAGCTCAAATTACTGCTCTTGCAACCAGCCTTTGCTGTTGGGATAGCCACTTCTCATGTCTGCGCTCAAATTATTCCCGATCGCACGTTGCCAACAAATTCCACTGTCACTGAAATTAATAATGTTGCTAATATTACTGATGGCACTCAAGTTGGCAGTAATCTTTTTCACAGCTTTGAACGCTTTGATATCCCTACAAACACGGGAATATTTTTTAATCATGCAGCAACAGTAGAAAATATACTTACACGAGTTACTGGCGTAAATACTTCTCAAATTGATGGATTTATTGGAGCCGCAGGTAGTGCAAATTTATTTTTGCTCAACCCCAACGGTATTGTTTTTGGTAAAAATGCCAGCCTGAATATTAGTGGTTCATTTGTAGCTAGTAGTGCCAGCGCGATCAAATTTGCTGATGGCGCAGAATTTAGTAGTAATAATACGGGAAATCAAAACACTGGAAATACCGCTCTTTTAACAATCAGTACCCCAATTGGTCTCAGTTTTGGAAACAATCCCGGCACAATTAGTGTTTTCGGTAACGGGTACAATTTAAGCATTGAGCGCCCTGTTACTAGACCCTTGATTCGTAACAGCGTCACAGGCTTGCAGGTGGGGACAGGAAAAACCCTCGCCTTAATAGGTGGCAAAATTAACCTAAATGGGGGAGAATTAACGGCAGCTTCTGGAGATATCGAATTAGGAAGTGTGGGTAGTTCCAGCGAAGTGAGTATTAATCCTAGTTCCAGAGGGTTTAGTTTTGGGTATGCAGGTACAAGCAACTTTGATGATATACAATTGTCGCAAAGAGCAATTGTTGATGTGAGTGGCACGAATGCTGGTTCGATTCAACTATTTGCTCGTCAAGTTAGCCTTAACGATGGCTCAATTTTGTGGATACAGAATCAAGGGAATCAGCGTGCAGGTAATATTAATGTTAATGCTGTAGAACTTCTGCAATTAAACAGCACTTCTGGCGATGGCAGAATTGGTAGTGGTTTAGTTAATGAGACTGTACTATCTGGAGATAGTGGAGATATAAACGTGACTACGTCGCGATTAGAACTACGAGAAGGAAGTTCCATCAGTAACAAAACTTTTAGTTCAGGTGCGAGTGGAAATGTCAATATTAACGCGATCGCCTCAATTCGTCTCAGGGATGTTTCTCCATTTGATAGTGTGAGAACATCTACGATTACTGCTTTGACTCTATCTACAGGTAATGCTGGCAATGTCAGCGTCACAACTAACGATTTATTTGTCCTCGGTGGTAGTAGTGTCGCCTCTTTTACCCAGGGAAGTAGCGGTGCTAGCGGTAATGTGGCAGTTAAAGCAGCCAATATTCAAGTTTCTGGTGTAGCACCAGGAGGAGATAGAAGTACAATTTCTTCTTCGAGTTTGGGTTTAGGTAATGCTGGCAGAGTTAGTATTGATACTCAGAATTTGAGCGTCACAAATGGTGGTTCGGTATCATCTTCTGGTTTTAGTAATGCTTCCGCAGGTAGCGTCACTATTAATGCTGCTGATTCCGTAGAAATTCGTGGGCAGTCAGGAGAGTTAACAAGCGAGATTCGTTCAGCAATTCGAGTCTTCAATTCGGAATTAATCCGACAAATTTTAGGATTACCCGCAATTCCCCAAGGACAAGCAGGAGACGTAGAGATAAATACGCGATCGCTACAAATATCCGATCAAGCGCAGGTAAGCGTAGAAAATTTGGGTATTGGTGATGGTGGTACCCTCAAAATTAATGCGGATTTACTGACATTGGAGCGTCGAGCCAGCATTACTGCGAATACAAAATCTGGTGTCGGAGGAAATATTCTCATTCAGTCTCAAGATATGAGAATGACTAATAATAGTCAGATTACAGCAACTGCACAGGGGAAAACTGGGAATGGGGGTAATATTACAATCGATACTAGTACATTAGTCGCTTTAGAAAACAGCGATATTACAGCCAATGCTCAAACAAGCAATGGAGGCAAAATAATTATTAATGCTACAGGTATTTTGGGTACTAAATTTCGTCCATTTATGACACCGGAGAGCGATATTACCGCCAGTTCTGAGGCAGGTGTAAACGGTATAGTTGATATCAACTCATTTTATTTCGACTCCCACATGACAATTGTCGAATTACCGGAGAACATCATCCCAATCCCCAACAAAATCACTACTGGATGTCCGGCATCAAGCGGCAATAAATTTATCATTACAGGCAGAGGAGGATTACCAGAAAATCCGACAACCACCCTCAGAGGAGAAACAATTTGGCTAGATTGGCGATCGCCTCAATTATCTCATCTACCTGCCAGGAGAACATCTCCAGAAACTACTTCAGAAAAGACATCATCACAATCAGAGATTGTGGAAGCGACAGGGTGGATAACCGATGCACAAGGAAGCATTAACTTAGTTGCCCAGGTAAATCCCCAAATCATCATTCCGACTTGGCGATCGTTTGTTAATTGTAGTAGATGAGATTGCCTAATCCAAAATTGTGTAAGTTTGGGGGCGATCGAATTGGTCAATTATATAAATAAGAAAAACTAGTTGCTAATAGTTGTTTGTTAAAATCGCGTCACATCTAACTTAATCCCCGAATCCAGTTTTGGAACTTGAAAATACTGAATTTTTTCCCCCAATTCTGGAGTCTGATTCTTTTCTACTACCGGACATTGGCGAAAAAACGAGCCGGGATTTTTGAGTATCTCATTGGGATCAATTTTGCGGCAGTCTTCTTCACGAATTATGGAAATGGAACTGACTGAATCGTTCAAACTATTTGTTGTCTCGCTGCTATTATCCCAACGATTATTAATCGTTGCAGCTTCAGTTGTTAAATCAGTCACTTGACTGGACTGCGGTGCTTCTTCTTTCAGATAATTACCTTGATTATTAATTGGGTTGGCAGATACAGATTGCGTCGAGAAAGTTACTGTGATTGTAACCATTGTTATAACTAAGGAAAGCGGCGAACATTTCATAAGTAGAAACCTAAATGCGAAGTCCGGTGCTGATATATAACAACGAGTATAACCACAGCAGAACCAAAGTGTAATGAATCTAACTATTAATCAATGTTTTTAAGTCCACACAGTCAATAATTTATAATTCAGTACGTGACTACAACTAAAACAAAAGAAGGGAGCATCTCACTTTCGTAAAAACACTTACTGAGTAAGCTGAAAATCTCATCCTCTCGTTAACTACAAAAATATATTTGCAAAGATGAGATGCTCCCCAAAAGGAGAAAGTCTATTACTGCGGTGTATACTAACCCTTTAAATATGAGGGTGTTTCTACTAAAAGGTCTTTTTTCAGTTCTTTGCTGTCACGTTGTTTAATTACTCGTGCAGGAACACCTACCGCAATTGAGAAGGGGGGGATATCTTTTGTAACAACGGAGCCAGCGCCAATAACGCAACCTTTACCGACAGTAACTCCATCTAATATTTTAACCCCGGAACCTAACCAACAATCATCACCAATAACAATACCTTGACAAGTTACACCTTGAGAATTAATTGGTTGCATTGGATTTGTATAGATATGATTATTTGCAAATATGCCTGAATGTGCGGCAATTAAACAGTCTTTACCAATTGTGACATTTCCAGGACCAGCAATACAAACATAAGGACCAATAAAAGTACCCTTATCTATAAAAATAGAAGTATTATTTAGCGCCCTAATATCGACACCATAACTCAGAGACACTTCATCTGCCAAAGAAATTCTGTTATTTTTATGTCCGCTAGCATCGAGATTAACACCCCGTTCAATCTGTACACTATTACCGATTTGAATACAAGAAGGATTTATGAATTCAACGCCATATTGAATATAAACTGATTGGCCGATACCTGCAAAAATATTACGATATAGTAAATTGCGTAATTTACTACCTATAAATTTTGTAGGTATACCTCTGAATAAATTAAACAGAATAGTTTCCTTCAGGCGCGTCCATTTTGAGACATTTATTTGTTCATTCATAAGTAGATGACTAATCCTTATTTTATAGACTAAAATACAAAACGTTTACTTGATACAAAACACATTCTTCAAAAGGGAAGAGATTTAGAGATTAGCAATCAGGGCAAATAGTATACTTGTAGTTAAATGATGTACTTGTAACAAATTGCTAGTATATTTCCTAGTTAATTCATTCAAAGTTTAACTAAAAAAATGCCTTGATTTGCCAATTCAATCGGACATTCATTATTTAATAATCATCAAAAAATGTATTTCGGAATGAAAATTTAATAACCTAAAAATTTCGATTTGAGTTGGAATGGTGCATTATGTACTGCTAAAAGCACCCTATCTTTTGCGCTTTATTTAATCCACATTCCTTAATGAAAATCTAAGATATTGTGTGCAATTGATAAAGGTTAAACAGTATGTCACTATCTATCACTTATACATCGACAGAATTGGCAAAACAAAAAATATTTATAGAGCGTCTATTTTCAGTTTTGCTTGCTAACAACAACACGTAATCTATATACGACTAATAAAGAATAGTCGATATAAAAACAAAATCATTTACCTAAAATTAATGCAATAACCTGTTTTCTCTACCTAAAAGTCCTACTTGTCAGTAATTTTAATAAAGCAACTAACTGCTATATAAACTTAGACTTAAGTAGTTAGAAACACAGTTATTTAAAAAAACATTTGTATGGCGATTCTCTTTAGTTGGGAGTCAAGTCTCCCACTTTTGCCATATATATAGTTCAATGATTTTCTTATATGATTTCCCGTGACATACCCTGCACGCTAGGGTGGAGCGTCACCAACTTCAGCCATCACATTAAACTCTACCATCGGAGCAAACAAGTAAATACTTCCCCGATTGCGATAACGGCTCATTTGCAAGCTACTTGTAAATTGTGTAGATTGTGCCTTGGCAATCATGATTTACGGAGGTTGTTTACGTTTTTGCCGAATTGCTTCTATGTCAAAAGCAAACGGCTTACATTTCCTATTAAACAATCAAATGGTAAAGTATTTTTAAATTAGTGATATCTTTTTTCATCATAATTATGAAGATTGTGTGAACTTTTGTACTGGTACACAGCAAAAATACGGAAAAAATTGTATTGCAATGTAAAGTCTATAATTTTCTTTTTTTTAAGAAGCGACTTTTTCTCAAGACATACACAACTCTTAATCTTGCTAAACTATTTATATAAGCCATTGGATAAGGTATTGCTTGGACAGATGTGCCGCAGAAAGAAATTTAGTCATAGTATTAAAAATTACATCCTGTACTTCATGCACTTGTATCAAGACAATCCTCAATATTTGGCTGATTGGCTGATGTGCAAGATTTATTTGTGAAATTTACACAGAGCTATAATTCTGTTAGCTATTGCCAAAAAAATCAAAGTGGTTCACGATGCTAAAACTGTTAGGTTGAGATTGACTCCTCTTGACTAGGGTAATCCTAAATCAATCGGGAGAAAGAAAATGGCGAAAATACTTATAAATTCATACTTTTAATCTACATATTTTCTTCTGTTTTATTTTTGATTGCTATACTAGTACGTGAAGGCAGAAGAAGGAAAGAAAGAGTATTTTATAAGCTTTTCAAGCATTTTAGATGGTGGCTTTATTTCCGCCGTTGTGTACTAGATATATAAATTTTAAGTAATCCAAAGATAAAAATAATACCTTAAGTTTATTGTAGATTTTGAAATTGATGTAATCAAATTGATGGTAAATTATCACACGGATAAGAGGACAAGTGATTGATAAATTAAATAATAGTATTGAACAGATAAAAGATTCATTTGCTCAAGCCTTACAAGTTGCAGAACAAATGAAACAATCAACATCAGTAGCAATTCAAGCTTCTGTGAGTTCACCTCTAAATGATTTACTGCTTCAACATCCTGCTTTAGTTCAAACTTTGAAATTTATTGGCTGGATGTTAAATCATCCTATACGGGGTGTTTTTATTATTTTACTAGTGATTGCTATAATTTGGAGTATCATTCGTGCGATTGTTCGCTTGATTGAAGCTGCAAGCTTATCTATTTTAAAGACACCACTGAAATTGATTTGGCTTTTTATGAAGAATATTGGGAAACTATTTAGTAATTTCACAATTACTAGTTGGACAAAATCCCAAGATATCCGTAATCGAGGCATCCCATCTTTAGGAGATATTAATTCCGAATTAACAGAAAATAATCAATGTAATCATCAATGTCAAAGGCTAGTGGAAATTTCCAGCAGATTAGCTGAAATTCAACGAGAACAAAATACTCTGTTGCAAGAAGCTTCGGAATTGATAATTTCTGGGAAATTAGATAATAATTTTTTAAAATAGTTCAATAAATTACTAAAAATTACTTATTTTGAAAACCGACTTGGAGATAACTGATGAATAATTTCATCTTGATTTCCTGATATAAAGTTAGCAAATCGTTGTGCTAATGGAGGTATAAATACTAAAGGATTGCTAAAACCTGAGAATATATGAATATTTTTTTGCTCTGGAATTGCGCCAATTAAAGGCAGGCTATCTTGACTAAAAGCAACTAAACAATGATACCAAGTTGCAGGTAGATTAGCTAGCGTGGGTAGGATTTGAGAAAGATGCGATCGCAATATTTTTTCACTGTTACTAGAGTCAATTTTCGCATTTGCATTAGTTAAAATTCGACTAATTTGTCCTAGTTTTAGTCGCCCATCTAAAAATTGCACTGCCCCTGTATCTAGTATTATGTTGTTTACCATATTTTCTCTCTCATTCTTATTGTTTTCAGACCATATTTCATCATTTTTAGTGGCATCTATTTCTAATTGAAAACGTTGTAATCTTGCTGGCATAACTAAGGTATTTAGTTGAATATTAGTTGGTGGAGTTTCTAATATCTCTGCATGGGTAAAATATACTGGTATTGAAATACCTGATTGTTTTAATAAATCTCGACTAATTCCACCAGTACAAATCGCAATATTTGCAGATTGATATATGCCAGTATTGGTTTGAACTGTAGTTGATGTATCGAAAGAATTAAATTGCAGAACTTGGCAAATTTCCAGTTCTCCAGCTAAACGTAAAAAAGCTTGGATATAAGCTTGCGCCGTTTTTTCGGGTTGGATATGCCCATGTTTAACAGTTAAAGCAGCCGATATTGCATTTTGATTTAATAAAGGTTCTAATTCACATGCTTCTTGAATAGACAGTAACTTTGGTGTTTTCGTGAAGTGCTGGTATGACTGAAAAACAGTTTCTGGTTCATTTTCAGTATCTATAGTTAATAGTAAATCTAACTCACGAAACTCAATATCTACATCTAACTCTGACGATAAAATTTCATAACGTGCCCTGCCTTCATCGCACAGTTGACGAGTTAAGACTGTATTTCCCGCCCAAAATGCTAAACCACCGTAACTATAGCGCGTAGCATTATCAGGCTGAAGATTTTGTTCTAACAACAGTACCTTATAGCCTTTTTTGACAATTTCGTAAGCCAGTGCTGCACCTGTAAATCCGGCACCCACAACTATCCAGTCGTAACTTTTTAACATTTTACTGCTCACTGCGATCGCAATACATCTAAAATTTATTGTAGAGGTTATGGGTGAGTCGCAGCATTAATTTACTAAATTAACTTTCCGAGTTTATGACTCTAGTTTTACGCCTGGGAAAACCGATAACAGCAATAATTAGTAGCAAGAAAATAAATGCTATTCTGAAGGAAGATTCAGGAACTTTGACTTGAGATTTGCTACGCCGAATTGCGATTAAAGTGACATTACTTGTATTGGCAAAATTTCGTTGTAGTGAGCCTCGAATTAATATCGAAGCATTTTCTTGATTCCCGCCAAAATCAGTCTCTTTATTTTCATTTTTGAAAACTATGCTTTGACTACTTTGGTAATTAATAAAATCCTGGAAGCCAATCGTATTTAAACTACCACCTAACCTAAATGTATCTAAAGGATTATATTTAAATTTAATATTTTCGCTCGATATATTAGATATTACATGAGCAAAAAAATCTTGAATCTCAACTGGGGAAATATTTGTGGTATCAAACAAAAAGAAAGAAATATCACCCCTGGCATTTGCTTTTTCTATTCCTGGATTATCAACTGCTGTTTGTAAATTCACAGTTGTACTAAAATCAAAGGAAAATAATTCACCCGCACCTACATCAAAGTTAGCCAAAATTCCAGCTTGAGTTTGGGCGCTACCGATGTAGTCACGACTTTCACCAAAAGCCAGACTAAAAGCTGAAGAATTTACTTCTGGAGGTGATGCCGTAAAATTATTTGTCGCATTATTTTGTCCTCCAAATAAACCTCCGTTTGTTTCACCTGAGATATCGGCTTGGTTGACAAGTTCAATTGTTGCAGTGCTTTGACTAAAATTTGTAAATTGCACATCTACTTGCGAAAAAGCTAATGTCGCAGCATTGCTGGGTACGCTGGTTGTTAGCACAGAGGTAGCGAGAAAAGGTGGAATTATCAGCAACCACTGTCGCGTTTTTGGCAAGTTGAGATTCATCATAATCCTTTTTATCAGGGTGTTGAGTCTTGATTTTTATTAGTTTGACAGTAATATCTAGCTTAATACATTGAATACACGTAAGTATTAAGAGAATAATTAAGACTTCAACACGTCACTGAAAATTTCGGAAATTAGCAAAGAATAATTTAGTAATTAGTATAATTTTTATAAGTTTTATAAGTTTTATAAAATTTTGTTAAAAGCTGAATTTGAGGATAAGATTCTAGCCTAATAATTATGACTCTCCCAGACTAGATAGGTTAATTGATATTAAATCATATGAATGAGTCAGATTTAATTAGAAAAGTTATTGATTTTTGTCTTCTCATTTATGAGTTCAGAATTGGGGGGAAATGCTTAGTAGTTAGTAATTAATAACTTGGATATTTGTCAGTTAATAAATAGCATTGCCTAATAATAAAAAGGTGAAAGTCTAGAAAATTTTAGAAAACATTGGTTGCACTTTACCAATTTCAGATTATTAACCGTTACCCAATATTATACCGATTCAAAAAATGTTTGCAACATATCCAGAATATGAGAAATGATATAGCCCCTTACCCTTCGGGAACGCTAAGAGCGAACAGAGGAACTGAGTCGCAAAGCGACACGCTAACGCATCTCTACAAAATTCATCTATCGCATTCTTTTTTGCAATTGGTATTAAATATTACATATTAATATTCACTACTAAATACTAACCACTAAGCTAAAAATTAAGCGCTAGTTCGGAATAACATTACATCACCTTCTTTGACGATATATTCTTTCCCTTCGCTGCGAACTAATCCTTTTTCTTTTGCACCACCCATGGAACCAGTGGTGACTAAATCATTATAAGATACAGTTTCCGCGCGGATAAAACAACGCTCAAAATCAGAGTGAATTACACCTGCTGCTTGAGGTGCAGACATTCCCGCTTTAATTGTCCAAGCACGGGTTTCTTTTTCGCCAGTGGTAAAGTAAGTACGTAAACCTAAGAGTGTATAAGTAGCACGAATTAAAGATTTTAAACCACCTTCTTCTACTCCTAAAGATGCTAAAAAATCGGCTCTTTCTGCGGCTGGTAATTCAATTAATTCTGACTCCACTTGGGCAGAAACTACGACAACTTGTGCTTTATCTTGTTGAGCAATTGCTCTCACTTTTTCGACATATGCATTTCCTGTCGCCAAGTCATCTTCCGAGACATTTGCAGCATAAATAATCGGTTTAGCAGTCAGTAAACCTAAGAATTTAATTGCTTCTTTTTCTTCGTCACTTAAATCAATCTGACGTACAGATTTCCCTTCATTTAATTCCGCCGCCACTTTTTCCAAAACTACTAATTCTGCTTGTGCTTCCTTACTCGCACGTGCTTGCTTTTTGGTACGTTCAATTCGCTTTTCGACTTGCGACAAATCAGCTAAAGCTAATTCTAAATTAATAGTTTCGATATCACGCACTGGATCAACCGAACCATCAACGTGAATAATATCATCATTCTCGAAACATCTTACCATATGAGCGATCGCATCGACTTCGCGAATATTAGACAAGAAAGCATTACCCATCCCTTCACCCTTGCTTGCTCCTTTAATCAAGCCAGCAATATCGACAAATTCAACCTGTGCTGGGACAATTTGTTTCGAGCCTGAAATTTTTGAGAGAACCTCTAACCGTTCGTCAGGAACCGAAACAATACCGATATTCGGGTCTTTAGTGCAAAATGGAAAGTTAGCAGCTTCTGCTTTGGCATTTTCAACCAAAGCGTTAAATAGAGTTGATTTTCCTACATTCGGTAGTCCGACAATCCCAGCTCTGAGCATATCAACAATCAGCGTGTTTACTCTTGTCAGGATATCAAAAGGAACGCACTGTTGTGTGGAGAATGGAAGAATCGGGAATTTTGGGTAGCAGGAGAGATGTTGAGGTGGGAATTATCTAGAGGAGTTGGCACTTAAAAATTGCGTTAGTGATGACAATTTACGTAGACAAATTACGTAGCTTTTTTCATTTTCAAATACGGTTATATAAGAGTGATAAGCGACTTTATGTAAATGTCAATTGAGTATTACAAAGAGCAAATATTTTCTGTATTTAATTTAGCGATCGCTTAACTTATACTATTTTATAAATAATTAATTTTGCTTTTAATCAAACTTCGATAAAGTGATTTTATCCCAAAATGATAGCGCCACAATCACATCAATAAATATGGGGAAATTTATTTTGCGTACATCACTGAGTCGGCTGTTATTCTCAAGTATTACATTACCTATTTTTGTCTTCACTTCCCAAGCTGCGATCGCCGAAGAATGTCGCGTCCAACTACATAATAATAGTAGCTTCAAAATACGTGAAGTACGGATGTCGCATGTTGGTAAAGATAGGTGGGGCAAAAATCTAGTTGATCACATTGAAGATAAAACTGTTTGGCAAGGTCAATCTGTAAATCTTGAATTTGAAGATGAACGAAATCAATGTGAATATGATATGAAAGTTGTTGATGAGCACCACAACAAAGAAAAATATCGTGTCAATATTTGTGATGGTTCTGATTTTGAAATTACGGATAATTAATGGTTAAAAATAAATTGGGGACTAGTAGTCTGTCAGGGTTGAAATGAGGGACTGTAGTGTGAGCGTCTCGCTCACGCGGGCAAGATGCCCCAGAGTTTTCCGTGAATAATATCTCCCCGGAAACTCCTCTACCAAAAACCTCTCAAAACAAAATTTACAGACTACTAGAAGTTAATATTAATTTGGTTTTAGGCAATGGCTTAATTAATTAAGTAATATCTAATACCCAATAACTAATACCCATTAAGGAACTGTCTGCGGAATCGGTGCTGGTACTGGTTGCGGTATTGGTGCTGGCACTGGTTCCGGGATTGGCGCTGGTACTGGTTGCGGTACTGGTTCTCGCGGTAATGGGTTGGGATTGGGTGTGGGAGTTGGCGGTTCAGGGATGATAATCAGTTTAGACATGATTTTTAGGGAAAGAGTAATATTCGTTAACATCTTTGGGCAAACAACTGCGCCTACATATATCCTTTAAACTTCAGAATGTAGCTGTTGCCATCTGTCGAATGACGAATCCTCTCTCGCAAGCGGAAACCCCTCTTCTAACTATGCTTTGCAAATGTGCTAGGGAAAATCATGCACCTTTCTATACCCCTGGGCATAAGCGGGGTGTGGGAATATCGGAAAAATTAGTAGATGTTTTGGGGAAAGCAGTATTTACTGCTGATTTAGCTGAGTTGACTGAGTTAGATAACTTATTTGCACCGTCAGGTGTCATTGCTCAAGCACAACAATTAGCATCCGAGGCTTTTGGTGCAGCCCGTACATGGTTTTTGGTGAATGGTTCGACTTGCGGGGTAGAAGCGGCGATTTTGGCAACTTGCAGTACAGGGGATAAGATTATTCTCCCTCGCAATGTCCATTCTTCAGTAATTGCTGGTTTGGTTTTGTCGGGCGCAATGCCAATTTTTATCAATCCCGAATATGATGCTGTTTTAGATATTGCCCATAGTATTACTCCAGACAGTGTTGCTGCTGCTCTCCAACAACACCCCGACGCAAAAGCAGTCTTGATGATTTACCCGACATATTACGGTGTTTGTGGGGATGTTGCCGCAATTGCCAATATTACACATCGTTACAATATTCCTCTACTTGTAGATGAAGCCCATGGGGCACATTTTGCATTTCATCATCAATTACCGATGCCAGCATTACAAGCAGGTGCAGATATATGTATACAATCGATTCATAAAACCCTGGGTGCAATGACACAAGCTTCAATGTTACATGTTCAAGGTGACAGGGTAAATTATCACCGCGTCAGTAAAGCCCTACAACTGTTGCAGTCTACAAGTCCCAGTTATATATTAATGGCAAGTTTGGATGCCGCGCGATCGCATATTGCCCTACATGGTAAAGAATTACTCTCACGCACTTTACAGCTTGCGGATACAGCCCGAAAACGTATTCAGCAAATACCTGGTTTATCAGTTTTAGATTTCAGTAATTTAAGTAAATTCAATAAATTCAATATTACACAAGACTTAACTCGTCTAACTGTAAGGGTATGGGAACTAGGTTTAACAGGCTTTGCGGCAGATGAAATTTTAGAAACAGAATTTGGTGTGAGAAGTGAGTTGGCATCCTGGCAAAATGTTACTTTTATTATTAGCTTAGGTAATACCCAAGAAGATATCGAGAAGTTAGTGCAAGGGTTTATTAAATTAGCTCAAAGGTTTATTACCTCAGCCCTGGATATAAATCATCAAAAGTGTGAAATAATTAGCCTTTTTGATGTTACTAATCAAATCGCCATGTCCCCGCGTCAGGCTTTTTTTGCGGCAACAGAAACCGTAGAAATTGACAAAAGTTGCGATCGCATTTGTGCCGAAATTATTTGCCCCTATCCTCCGGGTATTCCTATACTTATGCCAGGAGAAATTATTACTGAAAGCTCTTTAAATTACTTACAAAAAATTCAAGTATTGGGTGGAACTATCACAGGATGTCAGGATACTAGCCTACAAACATTAAAAGTTGTAGCAATTCCATCATCTCTGCTTGATTCATGACAACATTTATTTCCTTGACATTATTGATAAAAATCTCATACCATTTCACGAAAAATCTGATACAGATGTAAATCCTGAAAGCTTTGCTGCATCTAAGTTTTTTAATTGCGAATTGCGAATTGCGAATTGTGAATTGGTATCACACCCCCTACGGCGATAAAATCCGCCAGGTTGCTACTAGAAATAGTTTTTATCTATAGTCTGTATAGACAAAAATTCAGATTATGCGATTACAATACTTAAAGTATATTGTCAAAACTTTATATATACTTGTAGCAAATAATTAGCGATAAGAATTGAAATAACTTTCATCAATGCTGATTGAGAATATTTTTATCGCGGGGATCGTATTGACTTTGAGCCGGATTGACTTGCCTTGAGGACTCTTGGAAGACTTTAGTAAAAATTATCAATAAAATGGACTTGTTGCAACTTGCTCTAATTATTTGCTATATTCTCAACTGACAGCCTTTGTTGAGAAAGATTAGTATGTCTGTCTACACAACTGCTTCACTGAAGGCAGAATTAAACGAGCGAGGTTGGCGTTTAACTCCCCAAAGAGAAGTTATCCTACATATCTTTCAAGAGCTTCCACAGGGCGAACATTTGAGCGCTGAGGATTTATTTGAAAGATTGGATGCTCAAGGGGAGGGAATCAGCCTATCTACTATTTACCGCACTCTCAAATTGATGGCGCGGATGGGTATTTTGCGGGAGTTGGAACTGGGAGAAGGTCATAAACATTATGAAATCAACCAGCCTTACCCACATCACCATCATCATCTAATTTGCGTGCGGTGTAATTCTACGATTGAGTTTAAGAATGATTCAATCTTGAAAATCGGTTCCAAAACAGCGCAAAAAGAAGGTTTTCATCTACTTGATTGTCAAATGACAATTCATGCTGTTTGTCCCAAGTGTCAGCGAGCATTAACAGCTCTTTAACAGTTGGGTCGTATTTGGGGAATTTCTTGTATTAAACCACCCATAATAAATATATACGAATATATTTTAGATATATTTTATATATCAATATGAGTGGTGACTGATTTACATCAACAGTTGACAGGTAACTCTTGGATACAGAAATTATGGGTATGATGAAGCGGATACTAAAAGCGTCCGCTTCTCACATCGTTAAGACTAATGCCATAAAAATCTTGTGCCTGTCTGATTGCTCGCTTAGTGTCATTCCCCATGACACCATTCAAGGGACCTTTGTAAAAACCTTTTGCCATCAGTCTGCGTTGGATTTCCAGAGTATTAAACTCATTCCGATTTCCTGTGTTCACAGAAGTGTATAGTTTGGCACGAGTAGTTGGTCCAGCGATGCCGCTAGCTGCCAGGTAATTTTCAGCTTGGAAACGTTTGACTGCATCCGCAGTAAAAGGTCCAAAATAACCGTTTGGTTGTCCTTCTAAGTATCCAGCTTTAATTAATTGCTCTTGCAGAAGACGCACAGCTTCTCCGCGATCGCCTAGTTGCAATCTATCACTAGTCGTTCTGCGTGTGGGGGCAACATCTTCGCCATAGCCAACCCCAATTGGAGGTAAACGGCGAATAGTTGCAGGTCCTACTAAACCGTCGGATTCTAAATTATAAGCAGTTTGGAAGCGCTTGACTGATGCTTCAGTGATGGGTCCAAAAATTCCAGTGGCATTACCATAGTAGTAACCAGCAACACGCAGACGCTCTTGTAAAATCCGTACTTCCTCACCTTCGTCACCTCTGCCTAAAATACCAACATTACGGCGCTTGGTGGTTGCAGTCGTTGTGGTATTTGTGGTGGTAACTTTGTTAGCAACCTTTTGGACTACTGGTTTTTTGGCTGGGGTTGTGGCAACAGTGGTTTTTTTGGCTGGAGGTTTCCAATTCTCTAGTTTCTCGACGGTTGTATTTCCCGCAACACCACTAACTTGCAATCCCGCAGCCTTTTGGAAGCGTTTAACTGCATCTTCCGTACGGACATCATATACTTGGGTGATGGGAGCTTGATAAAAACCAGCTCTTCTCAAATCTTTTTGCAGTGCGAGAACGGATGGTCCTTGATCGCCTTTTTGTAATGCCATTGCACTGCTCATGGCTGTCATCAGAGACAAAGTCAAAGCTAGGGGTAACATATACCGCCAAGCTCGACTCGACAACCGTTGCCAGTTTGGTGATGCTCCCCTGTCTAGCAAAAAGCTAAATGCTGCTAGTTCAGTGGATGGGCAGTCTTCGTAATCGAAAGCTAGGTGTAAATACGCAAGGTTTTCCATAGTTGTTTTCCTAAATATTTTCCTACACCACTTGTTCTTATTCGATAGCTGCTTCGGCTTGATGTACTAAGTTTCGCAGATTTTCCAGTGTTTGTATATTTACATCTTCCCATAAATTGCGCTGGTATGCTTCGAGTAATCTCTCAGCAATATCACGCAGAGCGTAGGGGTTTTTCTGCTGAAGAAATTCACAAACTCTTGAATCAAATAAGTATGTTTTTGCAATTCCTTCATACATATGGTCTTCTACACATTGGGCAGTTGCATCATAGGCGAACAAATAGTCTACCGTCGCAGCCATCTCAAATGCACCTTTATAACCGTGGCGCATCACTCCAGCAATCCATTTAGGATTAATTACCCGCGATCGATATACTCTGGCTATTTCTTCTTGAAGCTTGCGGATTCGTGGTTTAGCCGGAATCGAATTATCGCCAAAGTAGGTTTGGGGGTTTTTGCCTTGTACAGAGCGAATTGCTGCGGTTAAACCACCTTGAAATTGATAATAATCGTCGGAGTCAAGTAAGTCATGTTCGCGATTATCTTGATTTTGGAGAACGATTTGCATTGATTTTAGTCGTTGTTCAAAAGCTTCAGGGGCTGAACGTCCAATTCCGTTTCCTGTATAAGCGTAAGAACTCCAATTTATGTAAGCACGCGCTAAATCCTCATCTGTTGACCAGTTTTGTGACTCGATTAATCCCTGGAGTCCAGCACCGTATGCACCTGGTTTTGAGCCGAAGATGCGGTAGCGCGATCGCACTTTTGCCTCTTCGATATCTAATCCCGTTTGTTGCCAAAACTCAGTTTCTTGATGCACTTGAAAAGCTAGGGGATTTTGTTCTTGAGGTTCATCCAATGCTGCCACAGCTGTTACTGCTTGGTCAAACAAGTCTATCAAATTCCCAAATGCATCGCGGAAAAATCCTGAAGCTCTTAATGTTACATCAACCCGTGGTCTACCCAATACTGAAAGCGGTAAAATTTCGACATCGACTACACGTCTGGCGGCACCATCCCACACTGGCTGTACCCCCAGCAATGCCAAGGCTTGGGCAATGTCATCGCCTCCAGTTCGCATTGTTGCTGTTCCCCACAGAGAGATTGCTAGTGTTTTTGGATACTCACCATTTTCTTGGGTATAGCACTCTATGAGTGTTTCTGCGGCTTTTCTGCCTACATCCCAAGCGGATTCTGTCGGTACGGCACGTAGGTCTACTGAGTAAAAGTTTTTGCCAGTTGGCAGCACTTCTGGGCGACCTCGCGTGGGTGCGCCGGAGGGGGCACTAGGTATATATTTGCCATCAAGCCCACGTAATAAATTGGTAATTTCTTCTTCAGTTTTCAGGAGGGAGGGGAGGAGGCGAGATTGTATCCAGGTGAGGGATTGGGAAATGGGAGAAGTGACAATGTTTACTGGATGTTGTTCAAGTATTTTCTCTACTAGTTGGGCTGCATATTCTTCCATTACTTCGACTGCATCCCCGACAGTGCGACAGGGATGTTGAGTTTTGGTGACTAAAATTTCTACCTGGGCGATCGCTAATTTTGTACTGAAGTCATCTGTCAGAGGGTTGATATCTAAACCCCAATCTTGGGATATGGCATGGGTAATACCGATTTGGTGGCGGTTGGGATGACGAGCAATGGCAATAATTAAATCACGCAGTTGTCTATTGGCGGGACATTGTCCAAAAATATGCAAACCATCACGAATTTGGGCTTCTTTGAGTTCGCAAAGATAGCCATCAAGTTTGTTGATTGGTAGTTGGGTATGAGAGGTAATTCTCGATTTTGAGGGGGGGAAGCCTTCCATACCCAAATCCAGGTGTAAATTCTCTTGGCTAATGAGTTCGGAAATGCGATCGCAAATTATTGGTAATCTACTGGGGTTTAAACTTTCGGCTTCGTAATATTCATCAATCAGATTTTCTAAATTGTGTAACGAACCATATAGTTCGGCACGGGTTAAGGGTGGTGTCAGGTGGTCTAAAATTACGGCTTGAGCGCGACGTTTGGCTTGCGAACCTTCGCCAGGATCGTTAACAATGAAGGGATATAAATGCGGCATTGCCCCTAAGGCGACTTCTGGGTAACAATTACTCGATAAAGCGGTACTTTTACCTGGTAGCCATTCCAAATTCCCATGCTTACCAACGTGAACAATTGCATCCGCCCCAAATTTTTCCCGCACCCAATAATAAAAGGCTAAATAATTATGGGTTGGCTCTAAGTCGGGGGCGTGATAATTCAAACTTGGGTCAAGTTCATATCCCCGTGAGGGTTGAACGCCGATGAAGATGTTGCCTAGTTGGATACCGGGAATCGGGAATGGAGGATTTGGGGAACATATCTCTTCATTTCTTTTAGTCTCCCCCTCCCCCTCATCTTCTTCCCAGCGCTGTAAAATACCCTGTTGGACATCTTCAGGTAGGGATGTGAAATAATCTTGATATTCTTCCCATGCCAAGCTTTGACGAATTGGGCGTAGTTCTCTACCTTCGGGATCATTAGTGATACTTTCAGTCAGTACCTTGATTAATTCGTCACCATTTTCTGGAAGATTATCTAAGCTATAACCTTGACTATGTAAAGCTTTTAAAATTTCTACGCAACTTTGAGGTGTATCCAAACCAACTCCGTTCGCCAAACGAGCATCACGGGTAGGATAATTTGCCAAAATTAGGGCAATACGACGTGCTTGAGGCGGTTTTGTCCGTAAGCGCAACCAATTGGCAGCTAGTTGAGCCACAAAATCGATGCGACTGGGTTCCGGTTCATACAAGACGACATCAGTCTCTAAAGCTGGATGGCGTTGTTGCAAGGCTTTAAATGAAACCGCACGGGTGATAATTCTGCCATCAACTTCAGGAAGCGCCACATTCATGGCAATATCGCGGGGGGAAAGCCCTGAAAATTGCGATCGCCATTGTTCTATAGAACCACCACTAAGAATAACTTGCAATACGGGTACATCTAATTTTTGCCAAAGTTCAATTTGTGGCGTTTCCGTTTCTAGACGTGCCAGAGAAAAGCTAGTGGTATTTAGCAGTAGAGAAATTGGTTGACAAGCTTGGGGTTGAAACAGTGCGGCGATTTCACTTTGAACATCGCGATCGCGCAATGATGATACAAATATAGGTACAGGTTTGATATTTTGCCTGACTAAAGCTGCACATAAGGCATCGATAACTTTAGTGTTTCCCGCCAAATAATGAGCGCGATAGAAGAGAATCGCACATTTGGATATTGAACATGGGCAAGGGGAAAGGCAGGCGCAAGGGGAAGCATAAAGACAGATTTTCCCGGCATCTTCACATCCCCCCGTCTGCAAATTTCTATTTCCCTGATTCCATTCATATATACCCACACGGGGTACTGCCTGGGGTGGAGGCGGGTTAAATGCTGTTGATAAACAGTTATCTGATATATATTCCAGAGCGTTAACAAAATTATCAATACCGCCTTCATTGAAATAACGCCAGATTTGATTGACTTTTGCCAGAGGGAGGGTGGAATGGGAAATCAAATCGGGATCGAGAGCGTCATCTCCTGGCATTACAATTAAGTGTATGTGATTAAGTTCGACGATTTCCTGGACTAATTCCCAACCATACGCCCAGTAGGAACGTCCACCTAATAGGCGCAGGATGATTACTTGGGCATGTTCTAAAACTTGTTCAGCATAGGTATCAATACTAATTTGCTGCTGTAATTGTAATAAGTTGGCAACCCGAAATTCAGGAAATGTTTTTGGTAATTTGGAAGCTGCTGCTGCTAAGGTTTGAATGTCTGTATCAGCAGCCGTAAGCATGACAACGGGGGCTGGTGTTTGTTCTACAAAAATAATACCTTCAGATTGAGAAGTCCATCCGACCGATGTGGTACTAATACGATGCATAATCCTGTATTACCGCTTTAAACTGTTGGTTAGAATACATTTTTTGTTTCTATATTGCTAATTGTTAAGCAAGTCTACCCGCTCCTCTCACCCTTTTTTTGAAAATGCTGAGTTCTCCCAATCTGAGTTTTTCTCGAACCTTACCTACTAGTATGTTTAATAAGCTTGGGGAATTGTTAGAGCAAATGACTCAAGCAGTTGAAAGTTCAGCTTTAGTATTGACAGAAGCTATTGTCGCCAGGGTTCCCATTTCTAGTGAATGGCAACAGCAACGCTTTACTGTGGTGGTTTCTCAAGGGTTTAGCGCTCTTTTGCTGGGTAAGCTAAGGGAGACGGAGATGGCAGTTTTGCTTGTGGGCGAGGGGCAATTAGAACAGACATACGAACTTGCGAATGGCTGGGAGGACGGGGAAAATAATCGTACCATTAATGCAAGTTTGACATTTGATGTCAATGCGATCGCATCTTTTTTATCAGAACTACAGCAATTATTTGTCAGTGATTCTCAAATTTATCGAGATTTAGCACATTATTCTCAAATTCTGGCACCAAATAACAATAGTCTCCAAGAAAAATTTACACTGTTGTTACTCGAATCTCTGCTGACACAATCCGCATCAATGGCAACTACGGAGATTCCAGTCAGCAACTCGCATCACTCAGTATACAAGCAAGTTGAAGCCGCATTACAAAAACAAATTGCTCAGGAGCGTCTTTTAAATCAAGTCACAACCCAAATCCGTAAAAGTTTGGATTTGTCGGTAATCATGAAAACTGCAATTGCTCAAGTACGGGAATTTTTAAAATTGGATCGATTGGTAATCTATAAATTTCCAGAATCAAAAATTAAAAAGCCGGATACATCAATTGCACCTGCTCATGCTTCTACATCAATCACCCTGGAATTATCGCCGCCAAAAGTTATTGATTATGGAGGCTGCATTATCTATGAGGTGTTAGCTAATGATACGATTCCTTCGGTTTTAAATTATCAAGAAGAAAATTGTTTTACACCAACAACAAAATGTTGGCAAAAATACTCTCAAGGATTTACTTTAGCTGTAAATGATATTGAAAAAACCTACATTTTAGAACAATGTTTGGTAAGGTTTTTACAAGAAATTCAAGTTCGTGCCAAACTAGTAGCCCCAATTATCTTTGAAAATAAACTTTGGGGCTTACTCATCGCCCATCAATGCCATGTGGCTCGAAATTGGCATCAGAGCGAAGTTAATTTAATCACTGCCGTGGCTGAACAATTAGCGATCGCGATTCACCAATCTGAGTTAATGTGTTATTTGACTCAAGAAAAGCAATCTCTCGAACAACGAGTCGCCGAACGCACAATCGCCTTACATGATGCCCTGGAAGCTGCTGAAGTTGCCCGTCGCATCCGTAGTCAGTTCCTTGCCACCATTAGCCATGAACTCAAAACTCCGTTAACATACGTAATTGGCATGTCTTCAACATTACTAAGATGGTCATTTGGAGAACTCACACAAAGACAGCGCGATTACTTACAAACAATCCATGATAGCGGCGAACATTTGCTAGACATGATTGACGATATCCTTGACTTATCACAAATTGAAGCTGGGAAGGCAGTATTAGATATTACAGAATTTTCATTAATAGAAATAGTCAAAACATCAATTAATGAATTGCAGAAAAAAGCTACAACTCAACAGGTAGAATTAAAATTAGATTTACAGTTGCATGAAAGATGCGATCGTTTTTCTGCCGATGTACGTAGAGTTCAGCAAATATTGGGAAACCTCCTCAGTAATGCCATCAAATTTACTCCTGAAAATGGAACTGTCACCCTGCGTTTATGGTGGGAAGAGAGTACAGCAGTATTTCAAGTTGAAGATACAGGGATTGGGATACCTGAAGAACAATTACCCCTATTGTTTGAAAAGTTCCACCAACTTGATACACCCTATCGTCGTCGCTATGAAGGTACAGGTTTAGGATTAGCTCTCACCAAACAGCTTGTAGATATGCATCGCGGCAGAATCGAAGTAGAATCTACAGTTGGTATGGGTTCAATTTTTACTGTATCGATACCAGCACAGCCGATGGATAATAGATGAGCAATTTTGCTCGTAATTTATAGAATATTTAACTCTTTTACATGATGTTGAATATGTTCTTCAATAAAAGTTGCAATAAAACAATAACTATGATCATAACCTTCTTGATATCTTAAAATTAAAGGCTGATTAACTTCTTGACAAGCTTGCTTAAATAATTCCGGTTTTAACTGTTCTAATAAAAATTTATCTGCCGTACCTTGGTCAATCAAAATATTACCATCATATCTGTGTTTTTTCACTAATTCACTAGCATCATAATCATACCAAGTTTCTTGATTCTCCCCCAAATATCCACTCAATGCTTTTTTACCCCAAGGACAACGCATTGGCGCTACAATTGGCGCAAATACAGAAACTGACTTAAATTTTTCTGGATTTCTCAAAGCACAAACAAGCGCCCCATGCCCACCCATTGAATGTCCAAAAATTCCCTGTTTCTCTGCTTGTATCGCAAAGTTTTCAGCAATTAAATTAGGTAATTCATCAACCACATAACTATACATTTGATAGTGAGTATTCCAAGGTTCTTGGATTGCATCCACATAAAAACCTGCACCCGTACCAAAATCCCAATTGTCATCTTCGCCTGCTATCCCAGTATTTCTAGGGCTAGTGTCAGGAGCAACCAGCATTAATCCATATTCTGCCGCATATTTTTGAACTCCTGCTTTCACCATAAAGTTTTCTTCACTACAGGTTAATCCAGATAAAAAATACAATACTGGAACTGATTGAAATTTAACTTGTGGTGGATGATAAACTGCAAAACGCATATTAGTTTTGCATGTAGTTGATAAATGAGAATAAAAATTCAGCTTGCCACCAAAAAGCTTATATTCGTTGATGATATCTGGAGTAGACATAAGCCATTTTCCTTTTTTTAAATTGATATTCCAAAACTAAAACACATTTTATCAAGTGAGCTTCAAGCTTAATCATGTAGGAATAAACCTACTTTCTCACCACTTCAATTCAAAAAAACAGGTTTCTTTGAACTGAAGCTTTAATTTATAAATAGCCTCTAATAGATAAAGCTAATATTTGATTTTTTGAAATATACATAACCTACTATAGGAGTCCGATTTGATTATTGAAAATATACGCAGAGTGCATTAGCGACGGCGTAACGCACCATTTGCGGGTATTTGCTGCGTTACAAACAACCTTCTAACACACCCTACAATACAAGATTGTGTAAGTGCAAAGCACAGGCTACGCCAACAATAATCAAACATGATTCCTATCTAAATACAAAGATTAGCTGGGGTTAAGCATATTTATTATTACAGAAAATTGGTGAAGAGTAAAAAATCAGCTAATTATTCTTACTAAATCAAGGTTCAATTTGATAATCTCGCTTCAAAAGTGAAAAAATGTGTAAATTATGAAACTCTCCTTTCCAAAAACCATATTCTCTAAGAATACCTTCTTGCATAAAACCTAGTTTCTCTAATAATTTCATTGAGGGAATATTTTCCAGCATTACTGTTGCTTCGATTCGGTTTAATTCTGTATATTCAAAAGCAAATTTTAAAATGCTACTTAATGCTTCTGACATAATTCCTTGCTGCCAATAAGCTTTTGTCAATTCGTAACCAATTTCTGCACAAAAAAACGGTTTTCCCCAAAAACGATAACCGCAAGTTCCAATAATTAAGTTATCATCTTTTTTAGCAATTCCCCAACGAATACCTTTGCGATTTAAAAAACGTTCATCCCAGTTATGAATTAATCTTCTTACTCTAGAAATATTTGTAAATGGTTCGGCATCATAATACTTTAAAACTTCTCGATCTGAAAAAAAATTAAATATTGCTTCTGTATCTGATAAAGTAATTTCTCTTAGGATGAGATTCTTGGTTTCAAGTTGAGGAAATCTATCTAACATATTATTTAATGACTAATTCATTCCTAAGGGTAAGAAAATTATTACTCGTTGCTGTCACTGCTGAATGAATAATCGCAATTAATAATATTTCTTAACTTAAGTTAATTTTTTTTTAGGCTAAAAATTTTAATGTTGACTTAATTTATTTAAGTTAATCATAGTCATCATATTGGTGAGTATTTACTTGAATTGAATAAAGAATTGTATATGTTTCCGAAGTAATAGATATTGTGTTCGTATACTGGAAATTATTCAAGCGATCGCACGTAGTGTGCGACAATAATAGGGAGGTGCTGAAATGGTTCACACTTATGAAGTATTTGTCGATATCTGTGAATCTGCCGACGTATCCAATAATAGATATAACAATACATTTCAACGTGGAACGGAAAGGTATGAGATTGCCACTGAGTCTAGAGATAAACTGGATGAGATGGCTTTTTCACAAGCTCGAAGTGATCATCCCAAAGGTATAGAATTTGATGTGAGAGTCACAAGAATAATTAAATAAAGCTAGGCTTGAATTCCGTTAATTTTATTTTATTTACATAGTTGTAAACTTCATTTGCAAATTTACAACTTATCAACTCAAAAATATGGCTTGCTAGGCTGAATAGAACTACTGCACCATATATTTGTGTTTGCAAACAGTAACAACAAATAATATTAAACTGTAGGGGTTTTAGATAATATTCCCCTACACTTTCTTGTAGTTAACAACCCTGAAGCAACTCTGAGTCATTTATATATCCCATATTCAATTATTGTTTGATTTTCCATGTTTGAACTCAGTCAGCAAGGCTAAATTAGACAACGCCTGAGTAAATTGCGAATCAAATTGTCTTTAACCATGAGCAAGCGAGATACTTGAACTAATGTTTCCAGTATTTCTTCACGTGTCATATTATGTGCAGATTCTTCCATCATCCGCATCTGGAATTCCTGTTCTAAAGTTAATTGAAAAGCTTCGCTATCCATAATCTTCTCCTATTTAACACTTTAATTAATGATCTGTCTCCACACCACATTAGTGGATTTAATTCAAGGTACATCAGCGAATTCGTGGATTACGGACTTTATTGCGAATATTTTGCACATGTATGAATAGACATCAGGAGATGACTGAGTGCTAACGGAGGAACTACAGATATACAGCTACATCAAAATCTAAAATTGTTGTGGGAATCGGAATTACTTATTTACTTTTACAATCGCTTGTAATAATTCACTAGCAGTACAAGGTTTTGATAAAAATTCTTTGACTCCCATTTCCGTGGCTTGGTTAACTGTGTGACTCAGTGCTAACCCAGCGATCGCAATAATTTTAACTTGGGGATTGATATTTTTCAACATGCGAATCACTTTTTCACCATCCATCACGGGCATCATCATATCCAGTAAAATAATCCGAATATCCTGTTGATATTGGCTATAAATTGATACAGCATCTCTCCCATTACCGGCTGTTAACACTTTATAATTAAAGACTTCTAAAGTGGATTGAGTCACTTTACGAATTGGAGCCTCATCATCCACTACTAAAATTAACTCGCCCTCTCCAGCCATCATTTCAATTTCTGGAATGACTTTAACTAATGGTTTTTTTGTTTCTGTTACTGGTAAGTACACCTTAAAGGTAGTACCTTTACCGACTTCACTATAGACATTGACAAAACCACCGTGATTTTTGGCGATAGATAGTACCGTTGAAAGTCCTAAACCTGTACCTTTTCCAGCTTCTTTGGTGGTAAAAAAAGGTTCAAAAATTCGCTCTTGGATATTTGGAGACATGCCAATACCTGTATCTGTAACAGTGATACAGATGTAATGAATTTCGTGAGGCGCATTTTGATTTAACTGCACATTTTCGGCAGCTAAAGTGAGATTACCACCATTTGGCATCGCATCACGGGCATTGATGACTAAATTCATTAATATTTGGTGAATTTGAGTCGTATCTCCACAAAGATGAGCAAGATTTTTGTCAATATCTTGCTGAAAAATAATTAATTTAGGGAATGTTTCGACAATTATTTGTTCAATTTCGCTAAAAATTTGCTTCAAGTCTACATTTCCCCGTTTGCTATCTATACCGTTGGCAAAGGATAAGACTTGTTTTACTAAATTTGCGGCTCTTTTGACGTTATTTTCTAGGGTTTTTAATAACTGTTGCTGCTCATTCTGGCGTAATTTCATCTGTAATAATTGTACCGACATCAAAATTGGTGACAGCACATTATTTAAATCATGAGCAATACCCCCTGCCAGATTACCAATACTTTCGAGACGCTGCGATCGCAACAATTGCGTTTCTAATAGTTTATAATCACTAATATCCCGCATCACTGCTAAGTGCAGAAAAGTACCGTCAGATTCGTGAGGAAGGGGTACTGCATGGGATTCTACCCACCTACGTCTACCTTGAAAACTAACAATCTCAAACTCCAATTTTCCTCTGATTCCCCGACAAGCATTGTGATGTAATGCCAAGAATTTTTCTAAATATTCGGGTGCGATTCTGATTCCCACATATCTACCAAGCAATTCTTCCCTGGTTTCTACTTCCATTATCGCCAGTCCCGATGCATTAATGTCCAATAGTATTCCATCTGGGGAAATTAACTGAATGCATTCGGGTTCCGCATCCATGATTATTTTTAATTTTTGTTCACTATAAATTAACCGTTGTTCAGTCAGCTTTAAACGGGTAATATATCTTCTCAGTAAAATATATAATAACCCTAATAAACCCACATCCCCAAATGTGGCGATGGAGAAGGTGGCAATTGTTGTTGTCAAACGAGAATTAGAACGATGAATCTGTTGTTGTAATAAATTTTGCTCGCCAATTTGAATTTTATTAAGTAGTGCAGGAATTTCGTTAACTAAGTGATTTGGAGAGTTATGTAAACTGAATATCGCTTCTGGAGATAATTCTGGCTGATTTTTGCTTTCTTGAAGCCTGCTATCAAAGCGTTGAAAAATGTCAGTAATTTGCTGATTGAGGAGAGTAATATCTTTTTGCGCTTGTGATTCCTGAAGTTTTAAATTTTGTAATAGGTGGAGATTTATCTTTGTTTGCTCTAAGGCTGTATTATAATCCTGAAGATAATGTTTTTCAGCCGTCAGTCTATAGCCTGTGTTCGCAGTTTCAGTCTGCTTAAATGCCAGCAAGGTTCGTTCTAATTGGGTAATTACTTGCATAGATTGCATTACCCAATTTTGATGATGCGTAAGTTGAATTGTATTGCTATAGGAAATTAAGGCATTGATGATGACAACTGCTAATGCGACTCCAAAAACAGCCGTCAACTTTTTTGTAAAAGACAACTTCTTCATGCGTGTGTGTGAAAAACCTCTCAGGTGAGGTGTGATTTCTTGCTTGATGCTGTCATTCTTGTCAAAAACTGAACAAATCTGAGAATTAATTCAGTTAGCTTCAGAGATTCAAAATTCAAAATCGAGGGAAGATAACAATAGCGACTTCCTGATTCTGATTGCTGTATCAAGTTACTCAATAATTAAAAATTGATTTGTTAAGCAGTTACTTGCTATTTAGGATAATTAACACATAAGTTCTCATTCAGTGACTATCTTGTAGACAACAAGCTATGGCAATCATCCACGGAGAAAGATACGAGTTATTTTTTACTTCCGCTCGGAAATAACAACATCTAATTCCATTTATAAAAATTAATCAAATTCTGAGAATAACTTATAGCTGAGAAAATCTTTGATAATGAAGGGAAGAAATGCCAAAAACCCAAGAAATTCAGCAGTTTATACTATCAGACTAAGTAAATTTTTCCTAAGATATTGTTGATTAACCTTGACATTATTGACTAAATCTGTAAATAATTATTCTTTGTGGAAACTTTAGCTTAATAGAAATAAACACTTGGCTAACGTCATTGTCATAGGTGCCCAGTGGGGCGATGAAGGGAAAGGTAAAATCACCGATTTACTTAGCCGCTCCGCAGATGTAGTTGTACGTTACCAAGGGGGTGTCAACGCTGGACACACAATTGTAGTCAAAGGTCAAACTTTTAAACTACATTTGATTCCCTCTGGTATTTTGTATGCAGATACCGAATGTATTATCGGTTCTGGAACGGTAATTGACCCGAAGGTTTTAATTGCCGAACTTGACCAGCTCCAAGAACTCGGAATATCTACAGAGAATCTGTATATTTCTGAGACAGCCCACGTGACGATGCCATATCATCGATTAATCGATCTTGCATCTGAAGAACGTCGGGGAAATCACAAGATTGGAACCACAGGTCGAGGAATCGGTCCAACTTATGCTGACAAATCGGAGCGAACAGGAATCAGGATATTAGACCTGATGGATGCTGAAGGGCTGCGAGAACAGCTAGAGTGGACGATTAATTATAAAAACGTCATTTTAGAAAAGCTATATAACCTACCGCCGTTAAATGTCCAAGAAGTAATAGAAGAATACTTGGGATATGCAGATCGGTTGCGGCGGTATGTTGTGGATGCATCTTTAAAAATATACGATGCCATACAGCGACGGCGCAATATTTTATTTGAAGGGGCGCAGGGGACATTACTCGACCTCGATCATGGAACATATCCGTTTGTAACTTCATCGAATCCGGTGGCTGGGGGAGCCTGTGTGGGTACAGGATTGGGACCAACTGCCATAGATAGAGCGATCGGTGTCGCCAAAGCTTATACTACCCGTGTTGGCGAGGGACCATTCCCAACCGAATTGGATGGGGAAATGGGGGAACTACTCTGTGCTAAAGGTGCAGAATTTGGTACAACCACTGGTAGAAAACGACGTTGCGGCTGGTTTGATGCTGTAATTGGGCGTTACGCAGTGCGTATCAACGGCTTAGATTGTTTGGCGATTACCAAACTTGATGTTCTCGACGAACTCGACGAAATCAAAGTTTGCGTCGCTTACGAAATTGATGGGGAACGTTGCGAGCATTTCCCCACAAGTTCACGCCGTTTTCAGCAATGTCAGCCCATTTACAAAACCTTGCCTGGTTGGAAAGTGCCAACAACTAACTGTCGTTCCTGGGAAGAATTACCCAAACAAGCGCAGGATTATTTGAAATACCTGGCTGAGTTGATGGCGGTTCCCATTGCGATCGTTTCTTTAGGGGCGAGTCGCGACCAGACAATCATTCTCGAAGACCCAATTCACGGACCAAAACGAGCTTTATTACATGCTGATGGGACTCCAGCTTCGTTATTGAGCGCGTAATTTTCAAGTTCTGAGCAAATGCTTGCCTGTCTTTGTTGCTGTGGGTAGATAAATTCAGGACTGAATTATTAACACTTAAGCTTGGGCACTGATACACTAGAAAAGCTGCAAAAATCGTCAAGAAAAGTAATCTAAGATATGGCAATCACAGTTGAATGTAAAACGCGACCCGAAGGCAGCAAACCCAATGCCCTACGTCGTTCTGGAATATTACCAGCAAATTTGTACGGTCACAAAGGTCGTGAGTCTATTTCTCTCGTTGTTGATGCAAAAACCGTCGAGCGTTTACTCAAACAAGCCCGCGTTGACAAAACTGAAATCGAACTGAGCATTTCTGATATTAATTGGAATGGGAAAGCTGTAATTAAAGAAGTGCAAACTCATCCAGCTAAAGGCACAATATATCATTTGAGCTTTTATTCGATCGCCAAGGATTAATATAGGTCAATCAATGGTGTGTATCTTACACTATTTGAATTTTTTACTGAGTAATAAATTTAACCTAGATTTCACCAGGGTTTCACCCTGGTTTTTTTGTGGGGCTATCAAGGTTTGTCAAAAAATAGTAGTCTAGGTGGTTGAAGAAAGGGTGGAGGCACGCAGATTATTTGTAATTGTCACCTTTTTTCACCTTAAACCATTTCACTAAAATCGTGAAACATATTCAAATTCTGAAATCCCTGTCAAGTCAGGATTTCTTAATTATGAATTACGAATTGCGAATTGCGAATTGCGAATTGGTATTACCCACTTACCATTAACTATACCGAATACCAAATATTTAAATTATGACAGACATATCCCTTCCCACTTTAATTCAGCAAATGCTACAACCTGGTTTCTACCCACACTCAGTAAAGGAACCAATTCGACTTATTCAGACCCATTGTTCTTATGTTCTCTTAACTGGGGATGTCGTATATAAGTTGAAAAAACCTGTAAATTTTGGCTTTTTAAACTATTCGACCTTGGAATTACGGCGTAACTTTTGCTATGAAGAATTACGCTTAAACCAACGCGGTGCAGCCGAATTATATTTGGAAGTATTACCAATCACTCAAACTGACGGAAAATATCAACTGGGTGGCACAGAAACAGCCGTAGAATATGCCCTAAAAATGCGTGAATTTCCCGAAGAAAATCTATTCAGTACCATGTTTGAAGCTGGAAAACTGAATGAATCACATATCAAAGATTTAGGACGGGTAGTTGCGCTTTACCATGCGAAAACGGAAACAAACGAATATATCAGTAGTTTTGGTGAAGTTCCTCAAGCTCGAGCTTCGATTGACCAAAACTACGAACAAACAGTTAATTATATTGGGGGACCACAAACTCAACAACAATTTGACGAAACCAAACAATATACCGATCGCTTTTTTGCCGAACGTCAACAATTATTTCGCGATCGCATCACTAACCACTTTATCCGTGAATGTCACGGTGACTTACATACCCGCAACATTTGCATCTGGAATGAGCAAATATTACTATTTGACTGCATTGAATTTAATGAACCCTTCCGCTTTGTTGATGTCATGTATGACGTAGCTTTTACTGTTATGGATTTGGAAGCTCGTCAACGCCCAGATTTCGCCAATATATTTCTGAATACCTATATCGAACAAACAGGTGATTGGGAAGGCTTACAATTATTACCTTTATATATGAGTCGTCAATCATATGTGAGAGCAAAAGTCAACTCTTTTTTGCTTGATGATCCCGGTGTTCCCGCAGAAGTCAAAGCCGAATCAGCAAAGGTTGCAGCTACTTATTACACCCAAGCTTGGCAGTACACTCAGCCCTCCCAAGGACAATTAATTGTGATGTCAGGTTTATCTGGTTCTGGTAAAAGTACAACAGCCAAATATCTGGCGCAGAAAATTGGTGCGATTCACCTACGTTCTGATGCTGTACGCAAGCATTTAGCAGGCGTACCTTTGTACGATCGCGGCAGTAGCGAAATATATACCCCGGAAATGACGGAGAAAACCTATGCTAAGTTGTTAGACTTGGGAATCTTACTCGCAAGCCAAGGTTTTCAGGTAATTTTAGATGCTAAGTATGACCGAGTCCAGTTACGGAGTGACGTAATTAGTCGGGCGAAAGCAGAGCAAATACCAATTAAGATTATCCAATGTACTGCGCCTGTGGAAGTGTTGCAGTCAAGATTAAAAAACCGTACAGGTGATATAGCCGATGCTACAGCCGATTTACTGGCATCACAATTAGAAAATGCCGAAGCTTTTGTTGCAAATGAAAAACCTTATGTCACAATCTTAGACACAACTCAGCCACTAACGGCACAATTAGATGATGTTGTAATCTGCCAATAATCCCATAGATTTTGTTATCATGGCACAACAAAAAAACAATAATCCGTTTCCTATTTCTCCTAACTTTTCCAACCAACTGATATTTGGTTTATTTCTCACCTTCCTGTTTTTAATGATTGGTTGGGATCGTACTTGGAGTATTTTTCTCGGTATCCTGGGTGGTTTTCTCATCGGTTGGATTAGCGAAGCCACGAAATCTGGACCTCAACCATCAAATGTAGCCACCTCAGAAGGTATTGATGCAGGATTGAAATATTGGTTATTCTTCCTTGCAGGTTTTATGTTGTTAAGGATATATCCAGCACCTCTGAGTATTTTATTAGGTGCATTAGGTGGTTTAGGTGGGGGTTTAATTATCGCTTGGTGGGGAAGTAAAGAAGCAACTCAAGCTGACTTACCAACAACATTGACTGAAGGTGAAGAGGTGGAACTACCCAAACAAGTATCTGGGAGGAAAAGAAGAGCTACTCGCCGTTTTCGCCGCCCCCGTGGCAGAATAAATTTCCGGTTTTGGCAATAGTTGAGTTGTTAATAGTTAATGGTGAATTGGTAATAGTGAATTATTAATAGTTTTTGATTAAGTAAAACTATTAAAATGTTGCTATTACTAAAATTCTGTCAGAAAATAGATATTTAGATATTCAAATACACCTAAAAAACTCAAGATAATTTGTAATTTATGATTAACTATTCAATATTAACTACTAAATATGTTTCTCTATCTTTCTAAATTACTACCATTGTTTTTTTATCCGTTAGGACTAGCTTGTGTTGTCTTAATCATTGCTTTAATCACAATGAAAAGACGACCAAGAACATCTGTATTTTGTATTATCTTAGCTTTAATTTTATTAATTGGTAGTAGTAATGGTTGGGCTGCGCGTTATTTTGTCAAATCCCTAGAATGGCAAAATACTCCATCTCAATTACCAAATGCTGAGGCGATCGTTGTTTTGGGTGGTGCAACTCGTTCAGCTTTTTTACCCCGACCAACAGTAGACTTACAAGAAGCTGGAGATCGAGTTATTTATGGTGCCCAATTGTACCGTCAAAAAAAAGCACCTTATATTATTTTAAGTGGTGGACGGATTGAATGGTTTGGTAAAGGAAGCTCAGAAGCCACCGATATGGCAAGTATTCTCACTTCAATTGGTATTCCCTCAGAAGCGATTATCGAAGAACCTAATTCCTTAAATACTTACGAAAACGCTGTTAACGTCAAGAAAATTCTCGAACAACGGGGAATCAAAAAAATATTACTAGTCACATCAGCTATACATATGCCGCGATCGCTGTTAATTTTTCAAAAGCAAAAGATTGATGCAATCCCTGCACCTACCGATTTTCTCGTGAGTTATGGTGAACTCCAAGAACTTACTAGCACTCCGAAAGCGGCTATCCTGAATTTAATTCCCGATACCGATAATATTCATAATTTTACTAGTGCCTTGAAAGAATATATTGGTCTTGTTATTTATCGCTTGCGAGGTTGGTTATAAAAACTTTCTCTAAATTCCCCATCTTTCCTCTGATAGTGATGTGGATAAAACTGACAAAACTCCTGAATAAATAGGTAATAATTGATGAAGGTGATTAAGCTGGTTGAGATTTTAATTACTACACCTTCACTTTGAATATAAATTTTTATGTCAAAAGATTTTACCTACATTATTCCTACCCCGCCACCGGAGGTGGAAGAAGTGTTTGCCGCAGTAGAGGTGACAAAGGAATATTACAATGAAGTGCAAATACGCTCAGAACACAAACTGTACTGTGAATGGTATCGCACCACAGCCACAAGGCATCGTCAAGAACTGGAAAAAATGCGCGGCGAACTGAATTTATTTGCGTGGTTTCGCCGCCAATAAGGTTTGGAGACTGTGAAATGTAAGTTTTGAATTGGATAAATGGGTTAAATAAGTTCAAACTCTAAATCAGTTCAAGCTCATTCTCACGCAAGTGTGCCTTAAATTTCTTACTAAACTTAACCAGAATTGGCAAATTCGCGCTAACAGGTCTACCTTGCCACTCAGTTACAATACCAGCAACTTCCCCTTCCGTGCCTTTGAGGTCAAAAGCTTGACCGCGATGTTCGGGGTTATGATATACCACAACAGATTCTTTAACTCGAACGCGATCGCCAACTTTCATAATAGCGCTTACACCTAACTTTGATTGTTCCACAAGTGTTTCCACACCCATCCCTCTCTTTAACAGGCTAATCTTTTAATCTTTACTCCAGATGGGGACTTAGGTCAATATTTTGTTGGGGAGACAATAGTTAACCTGAGGGCTAGGTTGATTTCAGCTTACCCCAATCAAAAAAGCCCAGTTCTTATTCCCATCTCTTGCTTTCCCCAGCCTAGGGGACTCATCCTAGCATTTTCGGGGAAGTCAGCAACACCGCATCATGAGGGATTTTAGATGATTTTTAGGTGGTTTTAGATATTTATACATCTTGAACTTATGCAACTAATTTCCTCTTTGCCGCGATCGTCATCATTTCTCACCCGGACATACGCGCTGTAAACTTGGTGGCAGTTGACGACAGATTTGCTGAAAATGACGGGGATTGTAACGCCACCAAACATATAATCCCAAACTGATGCCTCCTAACAGTAGCACCAGTAACCCAACGAGTCGAACTAAAGATTTGCCCCCTTTTCGATTTTGTTTTTGAGTGGTTGCGGATACAGGAGTAGTTTCAGAAATGGGTGCTTCCTCAGGAAGCTCTAAATCCAAATCTAAATCAAGTAAAGCTTGCGAGCTATCAGTAATCTGGGATTCTTCCTCTGTAACCTCTACCTCAACTTCTGGAACGGTTACAATTTTTTCCTCCATCTCCAGTGTGGACTCTTCATCAGCAGGTGTCGCCACAATATATTCTGGAGAGACGCGACAATAAGTCATAACTAGGGAAATATTATCATGTCCATTGGTTTGATTTGCCAGACGGATCCAAGCATATAGTGCATCTTCCAGCGTCATGATTCCATTAAGTACAGGCAAAGCAAAATCTTGCCAACTTCTCTCCACCAAATGATTATCACTCAAACCATCCGAACACAATAACAACACGCCATCTTCATCGATAATCAATCGCTGTACATCAATACGTAGACTTTCACCCTCCTTTGTCCCCAAAGCTTGTGTCAGGGCTGTGGCATCGGGACGCTGAAGTGCTTGACGATACATACTCCGACACGATCGCACTTCTCGCGCCACCACATCATCATCTACAGTTAGCTGCTGACAGCTATCACGTGTAATCCAGTAAACGCGACTGTCACCAATACTGGCAATATATAACTCATGAGAATTTTCCGCATCCCAACCCATTATTGATCCCACAGGTTGGGGAATTTGTATCCCCATTACCAAGGTTGTACCCATACGTTGGGTTCCTTCGCGCTTTTGCTGGTTGTTGGCGTTGCAAATTAAGTTATTGATAACCCGCAGGCTCGCTTCAATTTGTTGTTGGAGTAAGTTCGGGGGCACTGGTTCGCTGGAGAGTGCAACTTCTGTTAACAAAGCCCGCATCTGTAACTTCATTGATTGCACAGCGAGTTGACTCGCTACCTCTCCACCTTCATGCCCACCAATGCCATCGCAGACAATTGATACCCGTGGTAATAAGGGGTCTTCAATTGAGTCAGTATTGGTGGGGAAGCAAGAGTCTTCGTTTTGCCGAGGTTCGATGCCAATATCTGTTGCCCCTGCTACTGTCAGATTCAGGGGAAATTCGGATGCGGCTGAAAGTAACAACAAATTCAGTTGCTGACTAATTTCTGCTAATTTTCCAGTACCTTGGAGAACTGGGCGCAGAATATTTTGCAAATGTTCGGCAATTGATGGGTGTGCTTTTTCGACTAAGGGTTGCCAAGATGCAGCTAATCTTTGTAGCGAGGTTGTAGGAGTATGAAGGCGTGATGTGTTCATTAATTCGATTAAGCGTACACACCAACCTTGTACCCGCAGATTATTGGGTAAAAATAAACTCGCTTCTACATGTACATCTGATAATGGTTGCCAAAGTTGCAGAATTTGCCACAACCAGTACACTTGACGCACGGGGGTTGCCTCTTCCCATACTTCGTTGATTGATGGATAGAGTTTGCCACTCTCATCAATAGGGGTATTTTCCAGTAAAGTAATTTTGCCGGGACTCTCTGTCGGCGAATCAACAAAACCATATACTTGGGGAAGATGCGATCGCATTCTATATAACCGCAGATAGGGAATAATTTCATCTGCTACTTCGTCCTTGGTTTCCGGCATTTCCCCCGGTTTTTGATCCAGCCAAATTTGTGAGCCAAGCACTTCATAGCGATCGGCTATAATTTCCCCCACAGGGATTTTAGATAAGTTTTCCCCAATTGCCCAAATATGCCGATACACAATCGGAGTTTGACAATTAGCACAAATACGACTGCCGGCAAAATTGATGGGGTGGGAACAGGTGGGGTTAACACAATTAATTATTCGCTCGGTTGTAATCATGATTTTTGTAACTTTTTAGACAGTGAAATACGTAAAAAGATTGCAACTACCTTTCAAAAATATGATTTTTAGGATAGATTAAACTCAGGTATATGCATGTTTTGTTTCTAAAAATTGACATTTGTAATAAGTAATATTACTGAATTGTTTTTCCAGGAAATAGCGAGAACATGAGTGTATCTAAGCATAGAAATGTATTTTCGGGAATGTAGTGTCTAAGACGGCATTATATTGAGTGCAATGTCAATGAGTGCAATGTCAATTTGGCTAATCATCGGAGTATTGCTGTGTTTGAGTGAACTAGTTTTTCCGACTGCGTTTGTGGAATTGATGATGGGAGTGAGCGCTTTTATCGTGGCGCTGTTGTCGGGAGTAATAGGAACACTGTGGTTACAGGTGGTGCTTTGGTTAGTAATTTCGGTGCTGTTGATTTTTATTTCCCAGCGCTTGCTACCAAAACCTCGCCGCCGCACAAAAATACAAGATGCAGTAATTGCCGAAACTATCAGCGAAATTCAACCTGGACAACCAGGGAGGGTTTTATACGAAGGAAATTCTTGGCGGGCAAGGTGTGACGATGAAAAATTGCACATTGATGCCCACGAACCAGTTTATATAGTTCGACGCGAAGGTACGACATTAATTGTCATGCCGCAAAATGTTTTAAACGGGTAGTCGGAGGGGAAGAGTGACGGAGAGAAAAAGAGAGGGAAAGACACGGAGATGTATTCGGATCAATAAATCATCCCTTTTCCTCATCTCTATATTCCCACCTTCCCACATCTCCCCATTCCTCTTTCCCTCGTGAATATTTGGAGATTAAAAAATGGAAGGTTTTGCTTTTCTCATATCATTAGTTTTAGGTGGTTCGGTTTTAGCAAGTTCGGTAAAAGTAATCAACCAAGGTGATGAAGCTTTGGTGGAAAGATTGGGAAGTTATAATAAGAAGCTCGATCCGGGTTTAAATTTCATTACGCCCTTCGTAGATAAAATTGTTTATAAGCAAACGATTCGCGAAAAAGTTTTAGATGTTCCTCCACAACAATGTATTACCCGCGACAACGTGGGGATTACTGCTGATGCTGTAGTCTATTGGCGTATTGTCGATATGGAAAAGGCTTACTATAAAGTTGAAAATCTGCAATCGGCAATGATAAATTTGGTTCTCACCCAAATTCGGGCAGAAATGGGGCAATTAGAACTCGATCAAACATTTACAGCCCGATCAGAAATTAATGAAACTTTGTTACGCGAGCTTGACATTTCTACTGACCCTTGGGGCGTAAAAGTAACGCGGGTAGAATTGCGGGATATTGTCCCTTCCCAAGCGGTGCGGGAATCGATGGAATTGCAAATGTCAGCCGAACGTCGCAAGCGTGCCTCTATTTTAACTTCCGAAGGCGATCGCGAATCTGCTGTCAATTCAGCCCGTGGTAAAGCTGATGCTCAAATTTTAGATGCGGAAGCGCGACAAAAATCCGTAGTGTTGGCTGCTGAAGCTGAACAAAAAGCAATTATATTAAAAGCCCAAGCCGAACGCCAACAGCAAGTTCTCAAAGCCCAAGCAATAGCCGAATCAACCGATATTATTTCCCAAAAAATCCAAAATGACCCCACAGCAAAGCAAGCCTTAGAAATCTTGTTAGCACTGGGTTATCTGGATATGGCTTCGGTAATTGGTAAAAGCGACAGCAGCAAAGTTATGTTTATGGACCCGCGCACAATTCCTGCTACTCTGGAAGGAATACGTGCAATCGCTGGCAATACATCAACCGAAGCAAATGGAGTACAATTTCCCATCAATAAGTAACTAGTACGTGAAGGCAGAAGTAAGAAGGCAGAAGGCAGAAGGAATAAAGCTTATTTCAGAAGCTTTTTGTCATTTGAGAATGGTTGCTTCATTTCCGCCGTACTGTACTAGGCAGTCAGATGTAAGTCAGTATAACTAGTACGTGAACGGTAAAAGTCAAAAGGCAAAAGAAAGAAACAGGGTTTTATCAGCTTTTCAACCATTTTAGATGGTAGCCTTATTTCTGCCGTTGTGTACTAGATCAAGGGTTGATTCGTTTCCGGTATTTTGTACTACTAGTATAGTAAAGCAACTTTGCGAGAATATAAATCTCTGGGTCAAGACTGACTCGGAGATTTTAGTTTGGGAAGCGACTAAGCTGCACATCCGCTTATACAAACTAAATGCGCCACAGTTCATTACAAAAAGGCAAAATTAAAATGGTCAATTATCAAAGGTCGTCCTGTGTTTAGTAACTTATAGACAAATGTTTGTCAGCAGCAAATACTATCAATTTCCAGGTAAAGAGCGATCGCTCTCTCTTTCTTTCTGCAATAACCAAAATCCTGTATAAGTCATTTCCGAATCATCGGGTTGAACTAGCAAAAAATGCAGCCCTCTAGCTTCCTGCTTTCTCTGCTCGTAGTTTTTAGCTGCTTTAGTAACTTCCTCATCTTCAAAAGTCGCCACAACCCACCTTTCAGCTAACCCAGCTTCCAATACGACACCATCGGGCGCACCTGCAATATAATTTAATGTTACAGGCTTGACTTCTTGTAACCAACGTGAAATTTGCATCGATCGCCTTCCACCATAAATCACAATACCTGGAATTGCTTGGGCTGAGGATAAACCTAAGCTCATGGGAAGAAGAAAATCCGGTGCGTCACGAATAGGAATGGGACGACTAATAAATTCTCTGATATCTCCTGCTGGTATTGTCCCAAATCGCCACTGTTCACCCCAAAGATTTTCTGGTAATGGTATGGGAGGAGGACTATCTATAACAATTGAATAGCCTTTTTCCTGCAACCATTTTTTTAATTCTGGAGTACGGCGAGTCGCTTCAAGTTCAATTTTTATATTTGAATTATTTGAATTATTGGCATTATTTAAATTACTAATTAAATTCTTTGTTGCAGTTTGAATTAAACTGAGAGACTGGGGACGAAATACTTGAATGGTAGTTGGTAATTGCCCGATATTAGCTTTTTGAATGGCTTTTTCTAATTCCGAAGTCAACCAGTTTGAATTCGCTTGCGACTGTGGACAAGAAGCCTCATATCTAAAACTTCCCGTGACATCACAAATAAATAAATCCCAGAAAATTAAGGAATCAGACTTATGATCAGGACGGCGATAAAAATCTACTTGCCAAGTCAACATATTTTTAGAAATTTTTACATTTAGCTATCTTCAAATTTCCACCCTCGGCGCAAAAAACATGCTAACAAACCTTCAACTTCAAACCGAGATTCATTAACATCAAAAAATAGCCCCTTCTCGCCAAAAACAAGAAGGAGTTGAATTTGATGAAGCTTTTCCTGCTTGCCTATAATTCTGGCTCGTTGGGTTCATCCTTCTGGACTCGGCAACGGACAGAATTCGCATGAGAAGGTAAACCTTCGGCTGTAGCTAAAGTATCTATTGCACTGGCAACCTTTTCGAGTGCTGTTTGCGAATACTGAATAATACTAGAGTGCTTGAGGAAAGTTTCAACCCCCAATGCGGAAGCATATCGAGCAGCACCAGAAGTTGGTAAAGTATGATTAGGACCAGCGAGATAATCGCCCACAGCTTCGGGTGTAGAATGTCCCAAGAAAATCGCCCCTGCATGGCGTATATGAGGCAATAACCCCCACGGGTCTTTAACTTCTAACTCCAAATGTTCGGGTGCGAATTCATTTGAGAACTCGGCAGCTATTTCGAGCGATTCAACGACAACAATCAAACCATAATGCGCGATCGCCTTGGAAGTATCCAGTTGACGTGGATGGTCTACTAACTGCCTTTCTACAGCAACTTGGACATTTTTGGCTAACGCTGCATCGGTTGTTAGTAATATTGCCGCCGCCATTGGATCATGTTCGGCTTGTGCCAACAAATCGGTCGCAATATGCACGGGATTTGCTGTTTCATCCGCAATAATTAATACTTCGCTGGGTCCCGCCAATGAATCAATGCCCACAGTACCGTACACCAACTTCTTCGCGAGGGTGACGTAAATATTTCCCGGTCCTGTAATCACATCGACTTTTGGTATTGTTTCCGTCCCGTATGCTAACGCTCCAACCGCCTGTGCGCCGCCAATACGATAAATTTCTTTGACCCCAACTTCATTTGCCGCTACCAATACGGCAGGACTGATGCCTTTGCTAGTTCCTGGTGGTGTCACCATGACTATACGCGGCACACCAGCTACTTTTGCTGGGATTGCATTCATCAGCACCGTACTGGGGTAAGATGCACGACCACCGGGGACGTACAATCCTGCACGGTCTACGGGGGTATAACGCTTGCCAAGTACAACTTCATCATCACCAAAATGTACCCAACTTTTTGGGATTCTTTGGCGATGAAAGGCTTCGATTTGCTTGCAGGCTAGCTGAATACTAGCTATTAGTGGTTTAGATACTTGCTGGTAGGCAGCATCAATTTCCGCAGCAGTAACCCGCAATTCATCTGCTTTAAAACTGTGATGGTCGAATTCGGCAGTGTAGTGCAATACAGCCTTATCGCCTTGGCGTTGGACTGCTTGCAACACTTCCCGTACTGTTGCTTCTTTGTGAAGCACCTGTTCGTCGTGAGTGCGATCGCAGATGCGTTGAAGTTCTGCTCGAACGTCTGCCTGCTGATTAATGATTCGCAGCATGGAGTAAGGACAATGCCAACTTGAAGAATATTCCCGTTTGAGATGTAAGATGTCAGCTTTTTGTCTCACGGAGACAAGAGAGCCACAACTATTTCTCTTTTCTAGCTTAACCTGGATTTTTTTGATACTCCCACGACTTTTTTGTGCATGATTGTATCTGGAAATGATTCTCAGCTAGTAATTAGTTCTCAACAATCAACAATCATTTGTTCAAATCAGTGGTTTAAACATCAAGTTCTCACTTGCAGATGAAACTTAAAGCCCAAACTCAAATAATCAATTTCAGTTGCTGCAATTGATGCAAAACTACAAACACAACCATGAGAGCGATCGCGGATGAGTATCCAGCAGCTTTGCGACTTATAGATTCGAGAGAGCATTATCAGTTGCTGATTTTCCCAAATTAACTAGTTCAGAGTTGCACAGATGTGACATTTTTAATTTCTAGCTTTTTTATTCTGATACTTCAGCCGTTTACATATGCTTACCTCTGGCAATGCATCGCCTTTATTGGGATGAACTACATTTTTACAACTGACACCAATTGGGTGCAGATTGCAAGAAGAAGTAATGTTTTACTATGATAATTAATTCTAACCTATTTCCAGGTTAGTTAACACATTCAACATACGGGCTTAATAATTACTTGCAAAAATTAGGCAAATCCTTTCTATCTTCTCAGCTCTACTATGAGACATTCTCATTTTTCTCCTGAAGTAAACAGAGAAAATCACTATTTTTCGGCTAGTGACGGTAGTAAATCAAGAGAATAATAGTTGGCTGATTATAATACTAATCACAGCTATGTAAATAGTTGGCGATTTAGTTTTTATGTACCGCATTTTTGCCTCTTAAAATAGCTATTCATCATGGTTAATCTTGTCGCTATGGTTCTAGAGATGTATCACTTTTATTTCCTCTAAGAGCTATATGTAAAATAGACAGAAGCGAATAAATTGAAAATTATTTTTCATATTTGCAGATGGAAACAGTTTTCCAAATCTCTGCGTCTATTGAGATATGTTTGTCTCAAACAACTTATGGTTTACTGCACGGTTCAGCATCAATATTATATCTACTGACTATCTGATTGAGGAAATTTAATATCTATCTGTTTGAGATACTCCCGGTTGGTTTTGCCTACCGAATCAATGGCATGTTTACTATTCTAAGTTTTCCTGGCAATAAAAGCGATGACAAAAAATACTTTATTTGTTATGTAAGTAACTAATTGTTGGCAATATATTTTACCTATTGGAAACTGAATTAGTATCAACTCATCAGACAATGATGCTTTATTCTACCAAGAAAAATTTATAAATCAAGGTGAAGTTTGGTTATTTTACATGAGAGATAGGTATTTAGCTAGAAAAATAAGTTGCTCAGAGAAAAAATCCCAATTCCATTCATTCTCAATTGTGCCAATTCGACAATAATTTCCAATTATCGACAGCTTAAATACTTCAAAGATGACGACTGTAAATGTGACGCATATGATGGGAAAAGAATTGCAGATAGATTGAGTAATCAATGCAATAAGCATGTTCCCTGAAAAAATTTTTCCACAAGCAAAGTAAAAATTTATGCCATTTATCCCAAAAATGAAACGGCGAAGAATTCAGTTTTACCAACGCCTGTTTTTACTTGTTGTCGCGTTAGTTGTGTTCTTGGGCGGATTTTTGCTAAGATTAGCGATCGCTAATCAAAATGATGCAGTATTTGCATATCAAGGTATTCAGCCACCATTATCAACCAGTGCCGCCAACATTATTGATGCTCAAGGCAACAGATTATTATTCCGAGGTGTGAACTGGTTTGGGATGGAAAGTGAGACACATGCACCTCACGGATTATGGAAACGCGACTATAAAGAAATGCTTTCCCAAATCAAAAGCTTGGGATATAACACAATTCGTTTACCTTACTCAGTTGAGGCTTTACGCAGCACAAACACCTCTGGAATCGACTACACTATCGGCAGCAACAAAGAACTTGAGGGAAAAACACCCCTAGAAATCATGGACTTGGTAGTTAAAGAAGCCGAGCGCCAGGGATTGCTAGTAATACTGGATAGTCATCGTCTCAGCGACAAGCGTATTCCGGAATTGTGGTATGGTGACGGTTTTAGCGAAGCCGACTGGATTGATACTTGGCAAATGTTAGCAAAACATTATAGAAACCAAAGAAATATAGTTGGTGCAGATTTGAAAAATGAACCCCACGGTAAAGCTAGTTGGGGGACTAATGATTTGGCAACTGATTGGCGACTCGCAGCAGAGCGTGCCGGAAATGCAATTCTCAGTATCAATCCTAACTGGCTAATTATTGTCGAAGGGATTGAGAACAACGTTCCCGGACAAAAACTTACCCATCATTGGTGGGGTGGCAACTTAGAAGGTGTCAAGCGCTACCCAGTTCGTTTATCACGACGCAATAAATTAGTTTATTCCCCCCATGAGTATGGCGAAGGTGTATTTAAAAAACCGTATTTTGATGATAAAAACTTTCCCCAAAATTTGACACAACGTTGGGAAACAGGTTTTTATTATATTGCTCGGCAAAAAATTGCTCCCATCTGGATTGGCGAATTTGGTGGTAGACAAGTAGATAGTAAATCCAAAGAAGGGATTTGGCAAAATAAGTTTGTTAATTATATTCGTGAAAAAAATTTAAGTTTTGCTTATTGGAGTTGGAATCCTAACAGTTCAGATACAGGTGGAATTTTACTTGATGATTGGCAATCAATCGATGTCCCAAAACAAGTATTACTTTCCAAAATTTTGCCCGTCAAGTTTTCTCCCCCATCGGCACCACCAGTAGCAACGATATTACCCAGCCAAACCAATACACCAGTAGTCAATAGTTCCCCTACTTTGTCTCCTGCTTCCCCATTGGCTTTATCTCAGCCAATAAAAGTGGTGACTAATATCGATTCTGATTGGGAATCTGGATTTTGTGTTACTTTCAAAGTGGCAAATTCTGGCAATCGTCAAATTAAGAATTGGCAGATGAGATTTAGTATGAGTAATGCTGCAATTAATCAGTCTTGGAATGCAACTTTTAAACAAGAAGGAAAGAGCCAATATATTGTTACTCCCTTAGATTGGGGCAAAGCAATTGAGCCAAAGCAAGGCTTTGATATTGGTTTTTGTGCCCAGAAATTAAATAGTGGTGATTACCTGCCAAAACAGGTGGAAATTAATATTAATTAAAAGATAAAAAGCGTTCTTAAGTTAAATTAAGAACGCTTGATTTACTGGAAATTAAGACTATGAAAACTGCTAGTTGCTAGTAGTGAGTATTAGAAATAAAATCCTTACTCCTAACTTCTAGTTAATAATCATCATCTTCATCATCTTCATCAACTTCATCGACTTCATCAACTTCCTCGTAATCATCTTCATCAACGAGGTCGCTAACTTCAGGAACTATGTAATCATCATCAATGATAGAACCATTAGTTCTAGCGGTAAAACTAGAATCGCTAACTGCAAGGCTTGGAGAATCTAAGTTGTAGCTGCGAGCGGTGCGATCGTCAAGTACCATATCGAGTGGGTCGTCCACTTCGTCCAAAACGCTGCTAGTTAATTCCGTGGAGTAGTCATCAACTATACCCGGTTCTTCATAGGCATTGAAACCTGTACCAGCAGGAATTAAACGTCCGATAATCACGTTTTCCTTCAAACCGCGTAGCCAATCTGATTTTCCTTCGATCGCAGCTTCGGTAAGTACCCTTGTGGTTTCTTGGAATGATGCTGCTGAAATGAAGCTATCAGTATTCAAAGATGCCTTGGTGATACCGAGTAGCATGGGTGTATATTGTGCCCTAGCCCCACCAGTAATTGCCATTGCTTCATTGACTTGTTCGATTTGGCGTAATTCCACTAACTCGCCTGGAAGCATAGTCGTGTCCCCACCATCATCAACGCGCACCTTCGAGGTCATTTGCCGCACGATTACTTCGATGTGCTTGTCGGCTACGTCGATACCTTGGGATTGGTATACGGATTGCACTTCGTTAACCAGGAAGCTTTGTACCTGCTGTAAAGCGACACTCGCACAAGCATAAATACCATCTTCGTGACCGAGATTAAAGAAGAGTTCTAAAATCTCGTGGGGGTTAGAAGGACCGTCGGTCATTACCTGTCCGGCTTCCACTTGTTGTCCATCGGAGATAATCAAGTTTTGTCCTGGTCCAAGATTATAGTCAGTGACAACGCCATTTGCTTCCATAACTTTAATGGCGATCGCCTCATCTCCATCGCTGTAAACGACTTTCACCTCGCCACTGCGTCTTGCCAAAATACAAGCTTCTTTTGGTTTGCGGGCTTCGAGTAATTCTTCGATTCTCGGCAAACCTTGGATAATGTCCCCAGTTTTGGCTCGTTCAAATACCAGTAATACTAAGTTATCACCCCGTTGTACCAAGCCAGCATCTTCGATTTGCAGCACTGCACCGGGACTGACGCGGTAAGGACGACCAATCCGTACTTTCACTGCATATCCTTGTGTTGCCAAAGCTGAGTCACTTGTAGCAGCACCTGCACCACTCAAAACCTCTACAACTTGACCTGATTCTTCTGCAAAGACACCTGGGGCAATTTCGCTACCCTCAACAATCAAGTCGCCTTTTTTGACTTTGGGTTGGTCTTTACTGTTGGCAATAAACACGTCACTATTTCGTAACACCAAACAACGGCGTACTGCTTCCGTGCCCTTTTGTATGCCTCGAACTACACCACCTTCTTTACATAGGATTTGAGTTCGTGCCACAACTGACCCTGGAGTGATTGTGTGCCCATCTTCAACTTCCAGGTTGGTTTGGGTACTGCCTTGGGTCGCATCTGCGGAAATATCACGACGAATTACCAGTGATTCCAAAATTACCAATTGTAAGCGTTGAATATCTGGGTCATTGTCATCGACAACTAACTCGATATCGGCTGCTAAGGGCGAGGCATTATGGTCATGTTCAGCTTCTTGCTCAATTTCTAATACTAGCTGAGTCCGGAGTAATTCTACCCCTTCAACCGACTTAACTCGCTCAGAATCTTTATATGGTAAGCGTTGTACTGCCCGCAATTGAATCGAACGTCCTGTTTGCTGACTTACAGATGTAGTTGATGGCACATCTGGCTGTTCAGGGACGGCAAACTCAACTACAGGACGGCTCAACAGTGCTGGACCTTCGGGAGATTCTACGTACTCAATGTAACGTAGTTCGGTGGCAACTTGTCCCATCAACTCTTCGCCTGGTTGGATAAAAGTTCCATCGCGTCCCATGACTGCTTCCGGATCATCAACCATTAGCAATTCGCCTGGTTTGACCACAACTTCACGCAAAATGTCGTTTTTCTGGGTGACTTCAATGACACCACTATTTTGACAGAAGATATCTTTGACAACTTCGTCGCCAGCATTAACAAACTGACCATCTTCCACCAATAGCAGTGAAATATCTTTGTTGACTTCATGGGTTTCTTCGGGAATCCACAACAAGCTACCAGCTTGGACAACCTCATACCCTTGTTTTGCTTTACCTTTTTTCTGAACTTCTACACCGGCAAACTTCAGCAAACCACCTGTCGTAGTACGGTAGCGATCATCAATTAATTCGGCAACCACCTGACCATTTTGTACTTTTGTTCCTGGTGTAGCTCGTAAGTTGAAAGCTTGGTTATTCAGTGTCGTTACCAAGTAGTTATTACGACCTTGAGTGCTTTGCGCTGTCACCGTTGCTTGGTCGAGTACCACCGATGCGGTAATAATCTCAATTTCTCTGGTACTCTTGCCAGGTTGCACTTCCGGTAAACGAACTACACCACCGTGGACTGTTGTTAGTTGAGTTTCCGCCAATACACCGTTAGTAACGACACTATCGCCTTCTTTCACAACCAGTTCCGCACCAGGTGGTAAATTATATACATCACCTGAAAGTATCCAAATCAGTCCACCTCTGGTAGCTGTAGTCGTTGTATTACCTTGACGATCGGTTTTTTGTTCGGCAACTACTTCCGAAAATTTTACTTCCCCAGCCAAATCTGATGCTACATCTTTTACTGCTTTCTCTGTATTTACACGAGTAGTCTTACCACCCAATGCCACTTCTGCGATTAACTGCCCTTGTTTAACCTTCTGACCGTCAGTAATATATAGTGTCGAACCTTGGGTAAGATCAATTTGTTCCGTACCAGTTTCGCTATTCTCGACGGTCATAGTACCGTTCATTTCTACATACAGAGCATCTTCCCCGTGGCGTGTCCGGTAAGGACGGGTACGTAGTTTACGAGGAATTTTCACAGTCCCATTAGTTTGCGATCGCACTTGTTTGGCGACTTCGCCTGTAAATACCCCCCCAGTGTGGAAGGTACGCATGGTTAACTGGGTTCCTGGTTCCCCAATACTTTGGGCAGCAATAATACCTACCGCTTCCCCTAAGTCAACCATCTTGGCATGTGCCAGACTCCAACCATAACAATGTTGACAAACTGATCGCGCCGCTTCACAAGTTAGAGGCGATCGGACAATCACTTCTTCAACCCCAGCTTTTTGGATTTCTTTGGCTAAATCATCAGAAATCGGGGTGTTACGAGGGGCAATAATTTCGCCGGTTTTGGGATGTACAACATCTACATTTACTACCCTTCCCATCAACCGAGTTGCCAGGTTCATCAAAACCTTAGAACCATCTTTCATTGATTGGATGGGAATACCTCGTGTTGTACCGCAATCAAATTCCCGAATAATTACATCCTGAGATACGTCCACCAGACGGCGAGTGAGATAACCGGAGTCGGCTGTACGTAACGCCGTATCTACTAAGCCTTTACGCGCGCCATAGGAAGAAATAATATACTCAGTTACTGTTAAACCTTCACGGAAATTGGTTTTAATTGGTAAGTCAATAATTTCCCCTTGAGGATTCGCCATCAGTCCGCGCATTCCTACCAACTGACGTACTTGAGAGATGTTACCCCGCGCCCCAGAGAACGCCATCATGTATACCGAGTTAAGGGGGTTAGTGCTCTTGAAGTGACGCACCACTTCATCTTTGAGGGCTTCCGAAGTACCATTCCAGGTATCAATTACTTTTTGGAAACGTTCAACCTCAGTAATCTCACCCCGTTGGTAACGCTCCTCTGTCGCCCGAATTTCTGCTTCCGCCGCATCCAATAAACTTCGCTTCGATGGAGGTACCATCAAATCATCGACACTGATGGAAACCCCGGCTCTTGTCGCATAACGGAAACCTAAATCTTTGAGCTTATCCGCCATTACCGCCGTCCGCGCTGTTCCATAATGGATAAACGCCCAAGAAATCAAATTTCGCAATTGACCTTTATCAACTACGCGATTCCGGAAAACATGTTGTTCATTAGTCATACTTTAAATTCGTGCTGAGTTATGAGTTATGAGTGTTGAGTAGCGTACATAGTTTTTGATGAATTTGAGTGCGGAATACTGAGTAAAATAATACTCAGCACTCAACAACCAGCATTCATCCCTAAGTTGCTAATGCTTCCTGAATCGCCTTATTGTAGATAACACGACCGGGTGTAGTACGTATGTATTGCGACAATAAATTTCCTTGAGCATCTTCACGGACACGGCGGAATTTATACATTTTGGTGATAGTGCCATCGTCGTTTTTAGTCTCTTCCAATGGCTCTAGATCAGCTTCGGGGGATTCTACCTCACCATCAAATCGCACGAATACGTAGGCATGTAAGTCAATTTGACCCTGTTCAAATGCCATAATTGCATCGTCTAATGAGGCAAAATACTTGCCTGCACCTTTGCTTGCCTCAGGATTTTCGGCTGTCAGGTAATAAGCTCCCAAAACCATGTCTTGACTGGGGGTAATAATCGGCTTACCAGTAGCAGGAGACAAGATATTATTGGAAGCCAACATCAACAATCGAGCTTCGGCTTGCGATTCCAATGACAGGGGCACATGTACTGCCATTTGGTCTCCATCAAAGTCTGCGTTAAACGCCGGACATACGAGGGGATGTAATTGAATCGCGCGACCTTCTACTAAAATCGGCTCGAATGCTTGAATACCTAAACGGTGTAGTGTTGGCGCACGGTTGAGCATGACTGGGTGTCCTTCGATTACTTCTTCGAGAACATCCCAAACCTGCGGATCAGCACGGGAAATTAATTTTTTTGCAGCTTTAATATTGTTCACCATGCCACTGCGAATCAACCGATTAATCACAAACGGTTGGAACAATTCGATCGCCATTTCTCTTGGCAATCCACACTGGTGGATGTGTAATTTGGGTCCAACGACAATTACAGAACGACCGGAGTAGTCTACCCGTTTACCAAGCAAGTTTTGACGGAAACGACCTTGTTTACCTTCGATAATGTCAGACAGGGATTTCAAGGGACGGTTATTTGCGCCAACTACAGTCCGCCCACGACGACCATTATCAATCAGTGCGTCAACGGCTTCTTGTAGCATCCGTTTTTCATTGCGGACAATAATCTCCGGAGCGAGAATTTCCTGTAAACGTGCCAAACGGTTGTTACGGTTAATCACGCGGCGATATAAGTCATTTAAATCGCTAGTGGCAAATCGTCCCCCATCTAACTGCACCATCGGGCGTAAATCGGGAGGAATTACGGGAATAACTGTCATTACCATCCATTCTGGTTTGGAGCCAGTCGCAATAAAATTGTCAATTACGCGCAATCGCTTAATTAACTTCGCCCGTTTTTGACCCTTCGCAGTACCAATTTCCTCACGGAGATTTTCTGCTTCCTGCTCTAAATTAATATCAGCTAGCAAGCGTAGTAATGCTTCTGCTCCAATCCCCACCTCAACCCCAACTAATTGGGAATCTTCAGCGTAAATTTGATCTTCAATCTCCAACCACTGGTCTTCACTCAGTAATTGCTTGTAAGTTAATGTATCCGCATTGCCGGAACTGAGAACAACATAGGAGTTGAAATATACAATTTGTTCTACATCCCGCAAAGGCATATCGAGCAGGATGGCAATATAACTGGGAATACCTTTGAGATACCAAACATGGGCAACTGGAGCCGCCAGTTTAATGTAACCCATGCGGTGGCGGCGCACTCGTGATTCCGTAACTTCCACACCGCAACGTTCGCAAACAATACCACGGTGGCGGACTCGTTTGTATTTACCGCAATGACATTCCCAGTCCTTGGCGGGACCAAAAATACGCTCACAGAAAAGCCCATCCATTTCGGGCTTTAAAGTCCGGTAATTAATAGTTTCTGGCTTGGTAACTTCTCCAACTACCTGACCATTAGGTAAGGTTCTCTCGCCCCAGACACGAATCCGTTCGGGCGATGCCAAGCCGATTTTTACGTAATCAAATTGGTTGCTTTGACCTGGTCTCATATTTTGTATTACTGATTTCTTACTTACTTAGATAAGTTCTTTAAGCACACGCTAAATAGCGTGTTGTGAGGAGTATTTAGTTGTTTCAGTAGGTGGACGTAATCAACCGTAACCGCTTTGTAAGTGTGATTTAGTACATATTGACAGCACTAAAGTTTAATTACAGAACTCTTCACTATATATTTAGTTACATAGTTTGGTTTTATCTTACCCATCTACAATCTCAGTGCTAAGTTCTGAGTCTTGAGGGTTGAGTATCAACAATTTTTACTCAACACTCAATACTCACTACTCACTACTCTTCTTCGTCCATAGATTCGCGCGACAGCGACTCATAGGTAGGACGAGGTGGTGTTCGACGAGCGTTATTATCTGCCATCAAATCAACTTCTACGTCTAGCGAACTACCATCATTTTGTGTTTCCACCTTATGGACGGCAATATCTAAACCTAAGGATTGCAATTCACGCATCAAGACTTTGAAAGATTCAGGTGTTCCTGGACGCGGAATTGCTTTACCTTTGACGATCGCATTTAAGGCTTCGTTACGCCCTTGCATATCGTCGGATTTCACTGTCAGCAACTCCTGTAAAGTATAAGCTGCACCGAAAGCTTCCAGTGCCCATACTTCCATTTCTCCAAAACGCTGACCACCTTGCTGTGCTTTTCCACCCAAGGGTTGTTGTGTCACCAACGAGTAAGGACCAGTAGAACGAGCGTGAATTTTATCGTCTACTAGGTGGACGAGTTTGAGCATGTAAGCTACGCCAATTGTCACTGCACGGTCAAAGGGTTCCCCTGTCCGACCGTCGTAAACCATAATTTTCCCAGCATTGTCGGGGTTATATAACCAATCTTTACCTGTCTCGTCTCTCGCCTCTTGCAGTTTCCCATGCACGATCGCCCGCGAAGATTCTTCCCCATACATTTCATCGAATGGGGTAATCTTGAAGCGCACGCCTAAGTTATGACCTGCCCAACCTAACAAACACTCAAATACCTGTCCCACGTTCATCCGGCTAGGTACACCCAGGGGATTGAGAACAATATCAACAGTGCCGCCATCGGGGAGGTAAGGCATATCTTCCACTGGCAAGATTTTGGAAATAATCCCTTTATTTCCGTGACGACCAGCCATTTTATCGCCGACTTGGATTTTCCGTTTCTGGGCTACATATACCCGTACCACCATGTTGGCTCCCGGTGGTAATTCGTCACCCTGTTCACGGGTAAATAAGCGCACGTCAACGACTCTACCTTTTTCACCGTTGGGTACACGCAAGGAGTTATCGCGTACGTCCCGTGCTTTTTCACCGAAAATTGCCCTTAATAGCTTTTCTTCTGGTGGTTGGTCGGATTCTCCTTTGGGGGTAACTTTACCAACCAAAATATCTCCGGCTTCCACCCAAGCACCAATGCGGATAATACCCTGCTCATCGAGCTGGCGTAACGCATCTTCACCGACGTTGGGAATTTCGCGAGTGATTTCTTCAGGACCCAGTTTTGTTTGTCTGGCTTCGATTTCGTATTTCTCAATGTGAATCGAAGTATAAATGTCGTCCTGTACTAAGCGTTCCGAAATGAGAATCGCGTCTTCATAGTTGTATCCTTCCCAAGGCATGTAGGCGACAATAATATTTTGTCCTAATGCCAATTCTCCACCTTCGGTAGAAGAACCATCAGCTAGCACTTGTCCGGCAACAACTTTTTCTCCCATCCGCACCAAGGGCTTCTGATTCAAACAGGTGTCTTGGTTCGATCGCTGATATTTGGAGAGGAAATATTTAATCTCTCTTATTTCTGCGGGATTTTTCGGGGGTTGTCCTGCCACTACCTTGGCTCGTGGACGTACGCGAATTTCTGTCGCGTCAACGTAAGTTACGTCCCCATCGGTACGGGAGACAATTACCATGCCGGAGTCCCTTGCTGCCTGTGCTTCTAACCCAGTTCCCACTAAAGGACGTTCGGGTTTGAGCAAAGGTACTGCCTGCCGTTGCATGTTGGAACCCATTAGTGCCCGGTTCGCGTCGTCATGCTCCAAGAAGGGAATCATACTGGTAGCAACAGAAACGATTTGTACTGGGGATACGGCTACACAGTCTACCTGTTCGGGAGTGGTGGTCGAGAATTCTTGACGGTAACGAATAGGTACTATTCCCTTCAAATAACCGTTTTCATCGGTCATTGCGTCCCCGGCTGCCACCCGCAAGTCATCTTCTTCGTCGGCAGTCATGTAAATTACCGGGAGGTCGCGACGTACCTTGGCATTCTCAACTTGACGGTAAGGTGTCTCCAAAAAGCCGTATTGGTTCACCCTGGCGTGGGTTGCTAAGGAACCAATCAAACCCGCGTTCGGTCCTTCTGGTGTTTCAATCGGACAAATGCGTCCGTAGTGGGATGGGTGAATATCTCGCACTGCAAACCCTGCCCGTTCGCGAGTTAAACCACCAGGTCCCAGGGCTGATAAGCGGCGTTTGTGGGTTAATTCCGCTAAAGGATTGGTTTGATCCATGAATTGGGACAATTGGCTAGAACCAAAAAATTCCTTAATGGCGGCAACCAAGGGCTTGGGGTTAACCAAGGAGGCTGGTGTCAGCACTTCGGCATCGGATACGGTCATCCGTTCCCGAATAATTCTTTCTAAGCGGTTTAAGCCGACTCGAACTTGGTTTTGCAACAACTCGCCCACACTGCGGACACGACGATTTCCTAAGTGGTCGATGTCGTCGGTATTACCAATATCAAATTCCAGGTTGATTAGGTAATCGACTGCTGCTAAGATGTCGGTAGGAGTTAAGACGCGGAGCGTGTCTGGTACTTGTAGGCGTAGCTTCTTGTTGAGTTTGTATCTGCCAACTCTGCCTAAGTCGTATCGTTTGGCATCGAAGAAACGCGAGTCGAGTAACTGTTGTCCACCGAGTACGGTTGGTGGTTCACCGGGGCGTAACTTACGATACAATTCCATCAAGGCTTCTTCTTCAGAAAATTGACCTTCTTTCTCGATGGTTTTCTCGAAGTATTCAGGGTGACGCAGGGCATCGAATATTTCGTTATCTGACAAGCCTAGAGCTTTGAGCAGCACTTGTGCCGACAGCTTGCGAGTTTTGTCAATACGTACCCAAACTAAGTCATTACGGTCAGTTTCAAACTTTAACCAAGCACCTCGGTTAGGAATTAAGCTGGCTGAGTAAGTTCTCCGTCCGTTTTTATCAATTTCTGATTTATAGTAAACCCCAGGCGATCGCACGATTTGATTGACGATTACCCGTTCGGCTCCGTTAATAATAAATGTGCCGCGATCTGTCATTAAGGGCAAGTCGCCGATAAACACATCTTGCTCTTTAATTTCGCCAGTTTCTTTATTAATTAAGCGTGTGGGTACGTACATTTGTACGGCGTAGGTACTGTCCCGGCGTTTGGCTTCATCAACACCGTACTTGGGTTCCTTCATTTTGTAGTTGTGACCCAAGAAATGCAGTTCGAGTTTGCCTGTGTAATCTGTAATTGGACTAAATGAATTTAGCTCTTCTATTAACCCTTCTTCCAAAAACCAGCGAAAACTGGAACGCTGGATGGCAATTAAGTCGGGTAGTAGAAAGGCTGATTCCATAATCGAGTCGTCGTTAGTCATGCCTCTACCTTTGTCACCTGGTTAAACTTGTTGAGAATACTACTTCTAGCAGTAATCGCTAATGGCTAGTATCCATGCTGCTTTACTTTTCAAATTTTCCTATTGCTAACAGCAGTTAAATCACAGCATAGGAGTCAAAATCTGCTGATTCAAAAGGGAATTGGAGAAATATTAGCTTGCTAATATCAACCTCCTCTGTTGGCAGTAAATAATGCCAAAAACTAGCTCTGAGCTTGATTCCTCTGAGTAGATGATGCAAATGTGCCTGTATTTTTTTTGCTTTGCTCACTTCCCCTCCAAAAAGCGCGTTGTTTCGCTTACACAGACTGCCACTAGCCCTTGCTAGAAACTCCAGCAGTTTCACGGCTTCTCTGTGATGTTTTGCTACAAATGTGTGAGAGTTATGTTTAAAAATAATGTTTAGCTAGTCAAGGTCGTGTTGGAATTGATGGTTGTGAAAATAATGCTTTCTTGCAGGCTCAATCATAATTGCAAGACTGACTTAAATACAAAAAAAGCCAAAGAATTTGATGACTTGTATACTAAACTGCTTCATAACGCTAGGTGTTACGGATGAATCTAACTTTTGATTGGAAAGGTTATTCATGAAACTTAGTAACATCCGCTTGTAGAGATGCTGAAGACAATTAAATAAAATTAAGTTAGCTAAAAATTTGCCTCCTTAACTATTATGACGCAAGCAAGCCTTTTTGGAGGAAATAATTTTAGCATATTTTTGTTCCTCCAAAGTTTTATTTTTTTTATGTCTGTACCATGCTGAATAACTGCGATCGCTCTGGAAAATTGGAGTCTTAAAGTTTTAAACCAAATAATTTACAAGCATTTGCAGTTGTTTGCTGGGCGATCGCTTCTAAGGTCTCACCTCGAAGATTGGCAACATGTTCGGCAACATAACGAACATAAGCTGGTTCATTACGCCGTTCACCGCGTTTAGGAACAGGAGCTAGAAACGGACAGTCAGTTTCTACCAATAGGCGATCGCGACTAACCATTGCTGCGCTTGCTTGGATGTTTTTCGCATTTTTAAAAGTGACTGTGCCGCTAAAACTGATGTAGAAACCTAAGTCTAGAAACCATTGAGTTTCCTGTGGGTCTCCACCCCAGCAATGCATCACACCCCGAACTCGACCCCTTTTTTGGTCTTGCCATTTTTGCAGAACTTCTTTAACTTTTGAAGCTGCATCGCGACAATGGATAATTACAGGTAAGTCAAGTGCAGATGCGATTGCTAATTGCGACTCAAACACCATCACCTGATGTTCGTAATTATCGGCTTTATAAAAATCAAGCCCCATTTCCCCGATGGCAACAACTCGCAAATCGGAGCGTGCAAATGCTTCGATCTCATCTGCCGTTTGGCTACTCCATTTATCTGCATCAAGTGGATGCAAACCTACAGCAAAACTCAATTCAGGAATTTGCTGACCTATGGCTTGAATGCTGGAAAACTCTGATGGTTCGACGCAGGAATGGACTAAATGCACTACTCCTGCCTCTTGCCATCGCGATCGCACCATTGCTAAGTCCTGCTGGAAAGCCTCAAAGTTGAGGTGAACGTGGGTATCAATCAGCTGCATCTTGTTTTGGGAAATTACTCAGCTACTTTCCATTCATGTCAAACCATGTCACACAATTAAGCAAGACAGGGTTTTGCTTAGGCTGCCGTTGGCACCAATGTCTTTAAACGTTGAGCTAATTTGGATTTCTTCCTCGCACCATTGTTTGTGTGCAGCACACCACGTTTTACAGCTTTATCAATTTTGCTATAAGCATCTGACATCCGAGCTTCTACTTCTTGCTTTGACTCGTCTGTGGGATTAGCAGCATATGTTTCTAGTGCTGCATAATATTTCTTCATCAAAGTTTTCACAGCCGACTTATAGGCTTTGTTACGTAGTCGGTTGCGTTCTGCAATTTGGGCGCGTTTGAGAGCTGACTTATTATTTGCCACTGTTAACTTCCGGAGATAACTATCTATAAGATGTACACACACTACTAGATTTACTAATATAGCACCCATCTTGCCAATATAAAGATTCGCAAGAAAAATACAAAAATCTTAATATCTAGAGATTAATAATCATAAGTCTCTGCATCCTGACTAAATCATTAACATCTGTCTTTAGATAACTAAATGTACATCTATACATATATCTATCTATAAAATCTCAATTTCTTCAGGATGGAATCGGATACAAATCTCGGGGAAAATAGAGATTTTTGGTGTTGCCCGCAAAGTAATGAATTTGCCTGGCACAGTGAGCATTAGCTAAAGTGGCAAAGCTCCAGGAAACGCGATGAACTGAGTCGGCGATGTCAGTTTCTACTCCATGGTAAGCTGATGTGCAGCTAAATTACATAAGTCAAAAACCCAAAATAATTGTAGTGCAGGCATCTTGCCCGCGTCTCATATACAAATTAAATACGCAACAGCTTAGCTTGCATTCTCGAAGGAAGTCGTCGAGGGTAATAGTTTTACATCCCTGACTTAGGTGATTTGCGAACAAGAAATTACCCATCTTGATTGTAGTGTGGGCATCTTGCCCCGGAGTTTTCCGTGAAGAATATCTCCCCGGAAACTCCTCTCCACACTACAACAATTTTCGGTACATTATTTCCTGGAAATCTCCTTAATGCGAGCAACAGGGATTCTTCCCGGAAATCTTTGTCTGAAATCTTTGTACGTTTCGTCAAGATTCAGGGTGAAAACCTTTATACTCATTCTGTCTTCCGGCTCCTCACCTGAGAATGTTCTATTTCATCGAAACTTCTAACTAATGAACTAAAGTCTTGTTGCCAATTTAACCAAAATATGTAGTGTCTTGAAGGTTACAAATACACTTGAACTCACTAAATCTTTATTTTTAAGTAGTAGTAATACTGAGTTAAAAACAATATATAGATTCTGATTAAGCATTATCTCTAGATTATGGTGATTTCTAAAAATCAAAGCATTACTAGGATGTACGTAAAGTCGCAGATGCGAATATAGTGAAAATGTTGGCGATCGCTAGTAAAAAGCTGGCGAATAGGAGCTTATAATGACTATTTATGAAGACATCTTACGTTTTCTCAGTTTATTAAAGTCATTTATTACCAGTAGATTACAGAAACATCATTTATAAGTGGAAATACAATTTTGATACAATTTACTTGATAAAAAATTCATAAAAATTTTAATCATATCTCCGATTTCTTCACAGGCTACCTGTTGAAAATCAAACATTTAAAGATTAAATTAGAGATTAGCGCAGTCATCATATTCACTGAGTAGCATTGGATGCTATATATACTCTTTATAAGACTAATGTCAGGTGCTGCGTCAGACAGATGTATACTCTTGTAGCAAGTAATTTCACTTGAATTAAATATGAGCCTATCAGCACTGCGAAAATTTGTTTTACCACCAGTTATTGTTTCCGCAGCAGTTTTTTCAGTAACGAGTTGTCCTCTAGCAGTGCTAGGGGATAAACCCATAAACATTAGATTTGAGGAAGAACCTGTTTTTGATGGCAGGCTCAGAGATATTGCTCCTCCTTATGTGGTGGCAATAACAGCTTTGAGTTTAGGAGCAGGTATTGCCACTGCTGCTATTTGCGGGTGGCGAAATTCTTCTCGGAAATCATTGGTGTTTGAGCAACAACTAACAGCCCTGGAAGAACATCTTGAAGACAAAGATAAATTAATTAAAGAATTGAAGCTATCGGAATCACGAATACAATTGGCTGGGTTAAATAATTTCTTAGATGAAGAAATTCCTTTTGACGACGATAAAAATCATCAAGCTTCACCAGCAGCAGTAACTCAACCCGTCGTGGCACAAACTCAAGTCCAAAAATATCAACTATCTCCAAATACCTTGCCCCCAGCTGCAAAACCAACTGTAGACAAGCCCATAGTCAGTCAACCAACAGTTGCAAATGCAGCATCAGCTTTTACATCAGGACAAACTTATATGGCGAGGCACACACAGCCACCAACTGGAAATAAAGCTACTGCTCAAAGTAATATTACAGCCCAAGAATTTGAAATGTTGCAGATTCAACTCCGAGAAATGATGGCTCGGATGCAGATGATGCAAAATAGCTTAAAACAACCAGAGACTGTGGGTAGCATAGCGATGACAGATAGATTTCAAGTATATTACGACACTCCAAATACTGAAGAAGTGCAATTTTAGTCAATTACTACATGCAATTTAAGAATTCAATTTGAGAAATTACCAACCGAGCAAAATGTCGGAAACTTGCTCGGTTTTTGCATATATATGTATAGGCAAATTCCTGATTAGGTATGGGAGTGGGTTAACTTGCGTTGTGCTGTACTAGTATAATGGTACTAGTAATCAGCATATCTCTACATTTTGATTGCTTGATTTAGCGTAAAAACTCGGAAGCAGAAAGAGGCGCAGTTGTTTGTCTTGACTTTGTTGGTGGGGATGGAGCAAAACCAGAAGCCACAGTTTCTGGCTTAATTAAGTATCTGTCTCCCCATCCACCATTAATATCTTCTGCTTGGGGAATCGGTGGTACAGTTTTAGCCGCAGGTAATGAAATAGATTGAGACAGACTCGCTTGTACGTATTTTTCACCTAGCTCACTAAAACGTAGTGATTTGCCTTCAAGTTCAGGAATCTTTAGTTGAGTTGCCTGAGATTGTTGTTCATTAGGTTTATCAATAGTTATTTCAGCCATGTTAGCCTGACTTTCTAAATCGAAAGTAGCAGTGAAAGTCACATCGTTTTGGGGAATCAGGGCTGTTTGTGATTGATTTACTTGCCAAACTTCCTGGTAGCTACCATCGGGTGCGACTTGCCAAAGATTTAGATCAGCTTCCCATTCTCCTTTGTCATTTACCTGAACAATTCGCCGATCAAGAATTGAGCGGTTGATATTCAGATCGACATTTGAACCAATATTTTCCTGTTTATTATTTGGGCGCAGATAGCGAACCGCAGCGATCGCAATGCGACTGGATTTGGGTAGACTAGTGCTACCAATTACCTTGTATTCTCCGTTACTGCCTACTGATTGTATGTTTTTTATCTCTAAGCTCACTTCGCTTTGTGGCTTTTGAGTGCAACCATAACTTGTCGTCAGTAATACTAATGAAACCCAAGTAAGTACAGTTATAGTAGAAGATTTTTGAAAGCTGTTGCCAATGTGTCTTTGATAGAGACGGAACATAAAAGAATTACGTAAACTGCAAATTAAATAAATATCTAGATTATATTGTGCCCGATTTCTGCCAAAAATATCGGTTTCCCAGGAAAAGCTTTAAGCTCTCTTGATGTGTAAATATTATCTGTGAAAGATAAGTATTTTGAATGCAAACTAGAGTTGATTGTCTGGGAGAAAATATGTACACTGTCCTCGAATATACTTTTATTATTTGCTAAAGTGGCGACATCTACTAACTAACTAACAACTTATACAACGTGAAGTAGGCTAATGAAGCCCAAAATATTTGATTGCCACAAATTTGCGTCTCCAGGAGATTCCTCTCAGCTTTGTCTGTTGCTGTCTGCTGCTTCCACCTCCATATTCTGGGTGTTAGCAGTTACTCAACCTACTTTTGCACAGGCAAGTTTTCTCAACCAACAAACTGATAATTCTCAGTTTGATACAGCTGGATTACTACCCGTACCTAAGTTGCCAGCAGCAAGCGATCGCACAACTTCAGGTTTGCCAGTAGTCCCACCACCGGGAGAATCACTTTTAAATCCAGAACCGACGGCTACTAATAATTTTGCGGCTTCAGGTTTCGCTGTGAAGCAAGGATTACCCTCAACTCAAAATATTAATCAGTTAGAAAATTCATTTATTAATCAGGGAAGGCAAAGACAAACAAGTAAATCAAAATCTAGTCCAGCTTTATTAAGTCAAACAGCGATTCAGTCACGCCAGCCAAATCCTGGTAATCCATCGGCGATGGGTGGAGATAGTGTGGATGCTGATTTTAGTAATACTGGGTTGGGATTAAGATCACAAGTTAATCGCAGTTCAACTTCGACATCAACTAAAGGGCAACTCAATGCCCAAGCTGCCCCATTGTCTAATTTCGGTACACCGACTACACAGGAATTTACCGCTCCTGGGACACCACCAACCTTCAATCAATTATTGAATAACTCCCAGTCGGGAATTGCCCCCCTACCTCCCCTAGTAGGTGAAACACCACAGCCACAGTTTGGCGCAAATGCCACACCAACATTCAATCAACTACTAAATGCTTCAACGACAACGCCAGGGAGTATAGCTTCCGGTAGCGTGCCGACTTTCAACCAATTGCTGAATAACCCGCAAGCTGCGAATTCTGGATTTGGACAAACATCGGCAAATAACGTGGCTGCATCGGAATTTGAAAGAATTCTGAATACACCCCTGGAAATGCGATCGCCATTTCCTATAGGTGACAATTCGCCATCGTTTAATCAAATTCTCAATTCTCCCTTGGGAACGCAATCATCACTTGTTGAATCAACTCCGCCCACATTTAACCAGATTTTCAATTCTCAAGGTGGCAGCCTACCATCCCCGAATGACCCCCAAATTCAGTCGCAATTACCTACAAATACTTCCCAACGCCCAGCCACAGAACGGGGACCCATTATCAAGAGTACGGCTTTATCAGAACCATCTCTGAGATTACAAGGTGTATATGTCACCCAAGATGAAACATCTGCACGGGCGAGATTAACGGGTACTTATCCTTTAACTCCTCAAGCCTTGTTTGGAGCAACCTTGGATTTGGTGAGTGACGGTAGTACCTTCGATGATTCTCGTAACGAAGGTTTGAATATTAATGAATTGTATTTTGCGACTTCCTTGGCAGGTTTGCCGAACCTGCGATTTGTAATTGGGCAGATGGATTTGACATCCTACTTTGACCGTAATAGTTTCGCAAAAGATGGAGCGAGTCAGTTTTTCAATCCCGTATTCCAAACCAATCCGGCGTTATCAGCAACGGGAATATCTTCGCGTCCTGGTCTACTCGTAAATTGGAGTGTGACTGATAATATAGATGCCAAAGCGGCGGTATTTTCCTCCGCCAATAGTTTAAGTAATTTTGCCCTAGATGGCTTTGCTGGGGAAGTTGGAGTGCGTTTTGGGAATGCGATCGTCCGGGGGACTTATTCTACCGCTCGTGACGCAGGCAACCGCGATACCTTTCCAGAGAGTTTTAGTTTAGCTAGGGGCGATAATCGTTTTGGTATACTGCGTGATGACCGCGAAGAAGCATATGGTCTGAATGCAGAAGTGTTTGTCCCGAATTTAAAATTGGGTCTTTTCGGTCGTTATGGTCGCTACGAAAACCGTGACTTAGGAAGGGGTGCTGATACTTACGTATTAGGTGCGACTTTGTTAGACCTATTTACCGCCGATGACCGACTGGGATTGGCTTATGGACAAGCTTTAACAAATGATAGTCTGCGTCGGACTAGTAATCGTCCGGATGTGGTGGAACTGTACTACGATTTTCCCTTGCTGGAAAATTTGAGGCTGGGATTTACAGTACAAGGACGGGATAGTTTCGAGGAAACTGTCTTAGGTGTCAGGGTGAAAACAGAGTTTGATGTTACCCCAAGAGGGAGAGTTGCTAGATGAGTCCCAAGCAAAAAGGCAAAAGAATTTTGCGGCGAAACCAGGAAGACAGGGTGGTAAGTGCAGCAATTAAACCTTTATCACTTTTTCCTTTTTACTTATTTTTGTGTACTTTGGTTGCCACCCTCTCGCCTTTGAGTGTGGTTGCCCCGGCTACTGCTCAAAGTTCGGGTTCGGCAGTCCAAAAGGGTTTTAATCTACTTAAAAAAGGTTGGGTAAATGATGCGATCGCGGCTTTTCGGCAAGCTCTGAGAAGCAATCCCCAATCCTTACAAGCCAAGTTAGGTTTGGCAATTGGTTACAAACGTGCCGGACGCATTGATGAAGCTTGGAATGCCTACCAGCAGGTGTTAGCACAAGACCCTAATAATCAACTGGCATTAAAAACGGTAGGATTGCTAGGTACTTATAAACCGCAGTGGCAAACAGGTGGTATCCGAGCGCTAACGACTCTGTTACAACAGAATCCCAATGATTTGGAGGCACGCAACCTACGTGCCCTACTCTACTTCTACCAAGGTCGTCAGACTGAAGCTGTGGCAGACTACCGGATTGTCTTAGCAAGTAATCCAACGGCGGAAACTTTGCTGAATGCAGCCCAGGCATATACATATGCTGGGGATGCAACTAAGGCGGTGGAGTTATTTAATCGCTACCGTTCGAGTGGGAAACCGATTGTTGGAGATGCGGCGATCGCCTATGGTAAGGCATTGCGGGAAAATGGAGATGCGGCTGGCTCTGTCAGGGTGCTGGAGGCACAGTTACAGCGTTCTCAAGCTCTTGATCGTACTGGTATTGAAACTCGCAAGGAATTGGCGGTGGCTTATCTTGCTAATCAGCAACCAGACCGGGCAGTGGCAACATTGCAGCCATTACAAGGGAGACCAGATGCCGTATTACCCTTGGCGCGTTCTTTGAATGATATTCGTAAGCGATCGACTAATCCGGCATTGGCACAGCAAGTGGCAACGCTGTATCGTCAAGCTTTGGCAGCCAACCCTAATCCATCTCCATCATTAGTTCGGGAAGTTGCAGATGTATTTACAGGTTTGCCCAATGGGGAAGCCACTGCTCTGCAACTCTACCGTCAATTGGCGGTACAGCAACCCAACGATAAAAGTTTGTTAGTGCGACAATTAGCACTGGAGAATAAATTGGGTTTGCTATCCCGGAGTGATATGCGCCAGCGTTTGAGTACGGTATTGCAACCGTTACCTTCAGACCCTGTGCAGCTACAACAATTGGCAGTGGCGATAGCAGAAATTAATACACCCGATCCAGAGTTTTTACCTGCATACCAAAACCTGCTGCAAAGTCGGGTGGATGTACCGATGTTGTATTTCCGAGTTGCACAGATTTATTTGCAACTGGGCGATATGGTAGGGGCAAGACAGGCATTAGCTGGGTATACCTCTACCCCGATTGGGAGTAAAGATTTAGCGCACCAGCTTTTAGCAGCAGAAATTGAACGTCGTGAAGGCAACTTTAATGCTAGTGCAAAAAGATACCAAGCATTGATTAAAAGCAAGCCCGATCGCACCGATATTATGGATGCCGGATTACAAGGATTTGCGGGATTATTGCGGCAGCAAAAGCGTTACGAAGATGCTTTAGTTGTTTACGACCAACTTTTCCAACGCAACCCCCAAAGCTTGAATTTGCAGTTGGGGCGGACTGTAATTGCTTATCAGGCAAAACGGATTTCGGAAGCGGAAGCCAAAGCTGTTTTGGAAAATTGGTTAGCAACGCAGCCAGCGACGAATACACCCCCGGAACTATATAACTTAGTGGAAGTTCTGCCTTTGTATCCAGAGCGAGAAACACTTTATACCTACTTAGCGGAGGTTGACCCAGGTAATATTCCCATGCAGTTACGGGTTGTGGAAGCGATCGCCAAACGTAATCCGGCTCAAGCCCGTGCCAGAGTCAAACAGTTAATGGCACGCTTGCCGCAGAATGCCAACTCCTTTGACTTGCAAGCACAGCTAGCTAGAGCAGCAGGCGACTTAAGTCTGGCGGGGAAAATTTACGAGAGTATTTTGGCACAGCAGCCTGATAATCTCACTGCTTTGACAGCATTAGGGGGAATTAGATTTGAGCAACAACGCTTTAGCGATGCTGAAAACATCTATGGCAGAGTTTTAGAACAGAAGCCAGAGGATCAAGAAGCACGTCGAGCAGTTGCTGACTTGACGGCAATTTTAGATAAACCCCTAGCAGCACTTGGGCAGATGGAAGATTTACAAGTCGAACAAATGCGCCAAGGCTCTAGTGATGCAGATTTGTCGCGGCGAATGCAGCAAATTCAGGAGGAGTTTTTGCAAAGGCGAGGTTTTCAACCAGCTTGGGAAGATTACCAAAGAAGGGGTGGTAATTAAGCTTAATTTCCAGATTAAGTTAATTGCGACTATTGAACGGGAACAATAGTAAAAACAAGGGCAAAATTTATGAATTAAGAGATCACCAAGAAAAAGCAGAGAATAGGTAATTTCCCCTTTCCCCTTTTTCTTTTCTCTTTGCCCATGACTCCCAATAACTATGAATCTTAGAATGCAGCACCTTCCCAAAATAGCGGCGATCGCCATTGCAATTGGTCTTTGTGCTTGTTTCTCTGGTTACTCGGTTGTGAAGAAAGAAGCAGAGGATGTCAAAGTCCCAGGGAAAAACTTGCCGACAATAGCAGTTACGCCGTTGCCAGGTCAGGATAACAGCGCAACTTTCCTAGCAGCTTTACCCCCAGCAACCCCCAATCGGGAATTACTGGCACAAAGTTGGGATAGTTATCGCCGCAGATTTATTCAAAATGATGGGCGAGTGATTGACTACGAAGCGAGCGATCGCTCCACTAGTGAAGGTCAAGCATATGCAATGTTGCGGGCTGTCTTGATTGATGATGCTGACACTTTTGCCAGGACTCTGGATTGGGGTGAAAAAAACCTCCAACGCCGGGAAAATGGTCAACCCCTTGATAGCTTATGGGCTTGGAAATGGGGTCAGCGAAATGATGGAACTTGGGGGGCGATCGATAATAATTTTGCTAGCGATGGCGATATTGATGCGATTACCGCTTTGATTTTGGCATCACGACGTTGGCAGCGTCCCGAATATCTAGACTTGGCTCGTACCAAGCTCAAAGATTTGTGGAACTATTCAACGGCGATCGGATTTGCTGGTAAAAGGTATTTGCTACCTGGACCCAGTAAGGCATTCATTCCCAATTCATCCACACTTTACCTGAATCCCTCCTATCTGGCGACCTATGCATTTCGCATCTTTGCGACAGTAGACCCCGACAGAGATTGGTTGAGTTTAGTTGATACTAGCTACCAAGTTCTCGAAAAATCTGCCCAGCTCTCCAATGTTGGTTTACCAAGTGATTGGGTTGCCTTGGATATCCCAACAGGGAAATACGAAACCTTGCCACAGACAAGTCAGATTCAAAGTTTATACAGCTTTGATGCCTATCGAGTCTGGTGGCGTGTGGCTTTAGATGCCGCTTGGTTTAATGCACCCCAAGCAAAACAATATCTCCAAACTTCGACCAAACATTTACAACAAATCTGGCGTGAACAAAAGCGCTTGCCAGCACGCATTGATTTACAAGGGAAGCAATTGGTTGATTATGAAGCAACATCACAATATGCAATGCTCTATGCCGCTTGGAGTTTAATTGAACCCCAACTAGGTAAAGAAATTCTGGAGCAGAAATTGTTACCTCAATACAAACAGGGTATTTGGGATGATCACTCGGCATATTATACTCAGAATCTAGCTTGGCTAGGGTTAATCGAACCCTCAGTTTTACCAAGAAAATTGTTGCAACCCAATTAAATATAAGCCTTCTTCGTGATGTCTTTAAATAAGCATCAAATAATGATGCTCATTTTGAGTTATAAAAAGAACAAATTTCCGATTAGTAATTATAACTAATAGCAAGCAGAAAATTAAAACTCGCATACCTCTATCAATCTACTATCTACCTACTATTTTCCTCATGAAACAGTTGTTTCTTCTTTCCCAAATCAGTAAAAAAGCGTTTGTTCTTACTTTCTGCTGTTTACTCTTCCCCAATTCATTCCCCAGCGCCTACGCGATCGCTAATGAAGGACAAGGTACTTTAATTGCCCAAGCGACTACATCAAAGAAGACTGCAACTACCGCAGATGAAGGGGAAAAAGCCGAAACTGCTGATGCCAAAAGCTTAAACACCTATAATTTAGAGTTCAATCGCAGTCCAATTGTCGGCAATAGAATGCGCTTACGCGGCGTTTACTCCGAAGCTCGTCTTGGTTTTACCCGTCCCCGTGGTTGGAAAATTGACAAACAAACAGGAGCAATCCAAGCGCTGATTCGCTTTCAACATTCACCATCCTTATATGCAAGCCGCTCCAATTTGACTGTGATGGTGAACGGAACCAGTGTTGGCAGTGCCCCACTCAACCGGAAACAATCCCAAGTTGGTCAATTACTAGTAAATATTCCCCCTAATCTCCTTCAGGATTACAACGAACTCACAGTAGTTGCCCAACAAAATAACCACCCCGAATGTAGTGACCCCAATAGCCCTGACTTGTGGACTGAGGTTTTACCCGATTCTAAAATTATTTTTAAATACCAACGGCAACCACTTGCACTTAACTTCAGTCGCTATCCCTATCCAGTTTTTGACGATTTAGGTATAGAAGCCAGCAAACTTACTTTTTTGCAGCCTCGACAAGTTAGCGAATCCTGGCTCACTGCTGCGGGTAGATTCCAAGCTGCATTAGGTCGTCTCGCTGATTTCCGTCCGATTGAAACCAATATAGTCACTAGTATTACTAGTGTTAAAGATGACGAGCGCTTAGTTATTATTGGTACACCCAGCGAACAACCGGAACTAGCAGCGTTAAAAGAATTACCTCTGAACATTAGTGGCGGTCGGATTCTCGATAGCAGTAATAATCCAGTCCCCGAAGATCGGGGTGTACTAGTTCTCGCTACTAGTAAAAAAGAAGGTGGCGCACCGATTCTGATTGTTACAGGTAATAGCCCTAAAGGTGTAGAAAAGGCAGCCAAGTTTTTGACGCAGCCAGATTTACGCAAAATGGGTACAGGTCAAGTGGTATTTGTTGACCAAATCAAAGATTCCACCACTCCCGGCATCCGTCAATGGCCTCGACATTTACCCGATCGCAATTCATTTCAACTCAATGAACTCAAAACTCCGGTTAATAACGAACCATTTAAAGATATTACTGTGCGTGGTGCTGGCGCACCAGGAATAGACATCGATTTCCGCGCTTTACCTGATGATCGGTTTATTCGTGGTAGTTCAATGAATTTGGTTTACAGTTATGGTCCACAGATTAATCCACGTACCTCCGCCGTACAGGTATTTTTGGATGGTAACTTTATTGGTGGTGCCAGATTAACCAATGAGTCAGGGGAAACACGTAAGTCTTTAAAAGTTGATTTGCCTGCAAATTTGGTGAAACCAGATTCTAAACTGCAAGTGTTCTTCCGCATGAATGCACGGGAAGGTTTTGATAAACAACGTTGTCTACAACCCCCCGACCAACAACTAACAGGTACGGTACATTCAGATACCAGCTTTGATTTAAAGCGGGAGACTTCTGTACAGTTGCCGGATTTGAATTTGCTCAAGTTTGGCTATCCTTTTGCAGCCCCCCAGGATTTATCGCGCACGGCAATCGTAATGTCAAAAACTCCATCGGCAACGGACATTTTGACATTTTTAGAGTTTAGCGAACGCTTGGGACGTTTAAGTCAAGCTGATGCAGTCAAACTCAATGTTTATAACAGAGATAGTTTACCGGAGGCAGTTCGTAAGGAAGACAACTTAGTCGCCATCGGCGTACTCAATCAATTTCCCTTACCAGATGCTTTAAATAAATCCCCCGGTATTAACTTGAGTCAGGCATTTACACGGACATCCAGCGACGGGAATGTGCAAACCCCACAAGATAATCAGGGGATGATTAAACAGGTGATTTCGCCTTGGAATAGCGATCGCGTTGTTTTGGCGTTGACGGCACAAACAGAGACTGGCTTGGAAAAGGTACGTCAGGTTCTCAACCAAGACCCTTGGTTTTTCCAACTCAAACAGGACACGGTACTTATTAGTAGTGATAAAAAAGACCCTGCTGCCTATGATCCAGATGCATATCAGTTAACTTTCTCCCAAAGTGCCCCCCGTGTGAGTCGCGTGGAAGAGATAACTTTACTGAGCAAAATTTCGCGCTTAATTCAAGATAATTGGCTGTTATTACCTTTGGGAATTGTCGGTGTGTCGCTGTTACTTTACGGGATTGTGCAAATATATCTAAAACGCTTAACTACAGGTCAAAGGAAGTAACTAATTTGCATCTCGGCAACATGAATTGCATCTCTAGAAAATATCAAAAAGCGAAAACCGAAAATGTCTTCTTCCTCATTTAAAACACCTCCTGGACAAAGACCCCGTAGTCAGCTTGGCAGGGTTATTACAGACCTAACTCCACAATTTTTCGATCGCGCTCTGGAACGGGTGGGAATTAAACAATTTAAATGGCTGGTATTGCTGTTTTTATTTTTGTCAATTCCCTTGATTGTTACGCCCCTGGAAGTTTGGCAACAAGGTGCGATCGCGGTATTTTTTGTATTGTTGGGTCAGCTAATTGTCACCGCAGAAGAACAAGAATCTGCGCCGGAAGTTAGCCAATACTATCACCTGTTTATGGTGTGGTTGAGTTTGGTGACAACGCTACGATATTTATATTACCGAGTTAGTTACACCCTCAACTTTGATACTTTAATTAATGGAATTGCCTGTGGTCTGCTATTGGCTGCCGAGCTATATGCGATTTTGACCTTGGTGTTGGCATACTTCCAAACCTTAAAAATTAAAGAGCGTCAACCTGTTAACCTGGGGACAATTCCCGAAGAGCAATGGTATTCGGTCGATATTTATATTCCCACCTTTAATGAAGATGTGGAAATTGTTCGCAAGACT